>DASYXO010000100.1:0-7019 GCA_035934825.1 Casimicrobiaceae bacterium | reverse complement strand
GCCTTCGAAGCTCGCGGAGAACATCGCGCTCTGGCACACCATGCCGGTGCCGATGAATGCGACATACGGCATGCCGTTCACCTCGCCGATGAACGAGCCTATGCCGTAGCCCAGTGCGAGCATGTAGAGCAGCGGGTCGGCGATGTTGCCGAGGATGCTGGCGACCGCAAGCTTGCGCCATACGAGCAGGTTGCGCCGCCACACGGGGAGGAAGCGCGCGGACAGCGCCGGGATCCGGAGCGTCGACGCGGCGTTCATGCGGTCGCAGGGGACGGGCACGGCGCGGATGGGGGGTGCGCGCGGGCGCTGCAGGTGCCCATCGTCAGTCGCGCAGCTCACGCCCGGTGAGCTTGATGAACAGGTCCTCGAGGTTGGCGGGACGGTGCAGGTAGCGCAGGCCGCTGCGGGTCGCGAGATCGGCGAGCAGCGGCGCCGCATCGCTCGCATAGCAGAACGCGGTGTCGCCGGCCAGCTCGAGCCGGGCCGACAGCGCGCGGCCACGAGCCTGCGCCCAGGCCCTCGCGTCGTCGCCGTACACCTCGACGACCTCCGGCTCGACGTGCGCGACGAGCAGCGCGCGTGGCGTGTCGCAGGCGATCAGCGAGCCGTGGTCGATGACGGCGAGCCTGGTCGCGAGTCGCTCGGCCTCGTCCATGAAGTGCGTCGTGAGCAGGATCGTCTTGCCCTGCGAAAGCAGCTGGCGCAGGCCGTCCCAGATCAGGTGTCGCGCCTGGGGATCCAGGCCGGTCGTGGGCTCGTCGAGGATCAGGAGCTCCGGATCGTTGATCAGCGCGCGAGCGAGCATCAGCCGCCGCTTCATACCGCCGGACAGGGTTCGGATCTGCACGCGCGCCTTGGCGGCCAGGCCGGCGAATTCGAGCAGACGCGGTATGCGCGCATCGATGACCTGCCGCGGCAGTCTGAAATAGCCGCCATAGACGACCAGATTCTCGGTCACCGAGAAATCCGGATCGAGGCTGTCCATCTGCGGCACGACACCGACGCGCACGCGAGCCTCGCGCGCCGCCTCGGGCACGGGCCGGCCGCACAATTCAATGGCTCCTCCGTCCGGGTCGATCAGGCCGAGACAGCAGCGCAGCGTCGTGGTCTTGCCCGCCCCGTTGGGGCCGAGCAGCGCGAAGCACTCGCCGCGCGCGATGGAGAAGCCGAGGTCGCGGACCACCTCGGCGTCGCCGTAGCGCTTGCGCAGGCCGTCGACGCGCAGCACCGGCGCACCGGGCGCTCGTGTCCCGGGGGGCCTCGCCGCGAGTACGGAATCGGCGGCCGCTGCGGCGTTCACGCGTCGGCGCTCGCGGGTGCGCGAGGCCACAGCGACGTCACGACGCGCGCGAGCTGCGGCAGCCGGCCGTGGAAGAAATGCCCGCAACCTGGAAAGACGACGACCGGTAGCTGCAGCGGACGCGCCCATTCGAACACGTCGGCCAGCGGCACGACGTCGTCCTGCTCTCCGTGCACGACGATCGTGTCCTCGGGCACCGCGGCCATGGCAAAGCGCCCGACGGCGGGACCGACGAGCACGAGGCCCTCGACGGCGACCCGCTGCGCGACGCGCGTCTGCACGAACGAGCCGAACGAGAAACCCGCGAGCGCGACAGGCAGGCGGGCGCCGAACCTCGCGCGGACCTGCGCGAGCACGGCAAGCGCATCCTCGGTCTCTCCGCTTCCCTCGTCGAACGATCCCTCCGACTGTCCGACCCCGCGGAAGTTGAACCTGGCCGCGACGTACCCCAGCGCGAAGAACGCCTTGGCGAGCGTCTGCACGACCTTGTTGTCGAGCGTTCCGCCCTGCAGCGGATGCGGGTGCGCGATCAGCGCGATGCCCCGGAACGGCGCTTCGGGAGCGGCGATGACCGTCTCGATGACGCCGGCGGGCCCGTCGAGCAGCCGCCGCTCGGTGTGGCGCGGGGTCATATGCGCAGGCGCTCGACGACCTCGCCGCCGATCACGTGGCGGTCGATGATCTCGTCGATGTCTTCGCGGTCGACGTAGGTGTACCAGACCTCCTCCGGATAGACGACGATCACCGGGCCTTCCTCGCAGCGGTCGAGGCAGCCGGCCTTGTTGATGCGCACCTTTCCCTTGCCGGCGAGCCCCAGCTCCTTGATGCGCTTCTTCGCGTATTGCTGCATTTCGCTCGCGTTCGCATTGGCGCAGCATTTCTCGGGCGCCTCGCGCTGGTTGCAGCAGAAGAAGACGTGGTGTCGGTAGTGGCTCATCGATAGGAGGTGGAAATCGGCGCAAGGGTGCGCATTATCGCGCGTCGGCGGGCATGCCCCAGTCGGTATGTCCGGCGAGTGCGAACAGCCACGCCGCCGCGAACAGTGGCCAGGCGAGGAGCGCGCTGCGCGTCAGGCCGTTGTAATTCATCAGCTGGCCGTAATGCCAGTCGAACATCGCCAGCGGGACCCGTGCGGAAAGGGTCTCGGGCACGAGTACCGGGCCGAGCAGCGACGACAGCAATGCGATCGCGCAAGCTGCGACCTGCACCGGGCGGGGCTGCGCGATCGCCACCGGCAGCAGCAGCGCGCCGGCAGCGATGCCGGTCAGAGCGCCGGGTTTCATCCAGGTTTCCCATGCGGCCGGTTTCAGCAGCCAGGCGCCGGCAGCGCCCTTGAGCAGCAGCGCGAACCCGATCAGCAACAGGACGGCGATGCCGGCGCTCGCGCGCCTGCGCAGCAGCAGTGCGACGAAGAGGCCCACGCCCAGCAGCTGGAACGCGCTGGCCGCGGCCTGGATCAGCAGGCTCGCGCCGTCCTGCACCGGGGCCAGTACCGGATAGCCTGGCAGCGGATCCGTGTCGAAGGTGGCGGCGAACAGCGGGATTCCCGGATTCATCTGGGCCACCAGCCACAGTGTGAGCAGCGCGAGCCCGACGTCGCCGAGATGCCCCGGAATGAAGGTGCGCGCGCGCAGGTCGTAGAGCGCTTTGCGCGCCCGGGCGTGGCCCGCGAGCCAGGCCCCGAGCATTGCGCCGAGCAATGCCCCTGCGCTGTTCATCACGAGGTCGAACGGGCTGGCGTCTCGGGGGGGAATGTACATCTGCAACCATTCCATCGCGAACGAGAGGAACGCGCCGATGACGGCGCCCTGCACGATGCGCGCTAGCGGCGTCGCGCCGCGTCGGAGCAACGCGAGGAAGAAGCCAAACGGCGCGTAGGCCGCAATGTTCAGCGCAGCGTCGTAGCGGGTCCAGCGCGCCGGCCAGCCCTCGAACAGGTAGAAAGGCGTGCCGGGCGGCGGTGCGAGCCACGGCGCGAACGGTTCCAGCGAAACGTAGACGATCGCGAGGCCGTAGAGCACTGCGAGAACGTGCGGGAGGTGGGTGTGCCGTGGTGCAGGCGGCCTTTCCATCCGGCCATGATCGCACGCGCGCGTCCGGCGCGCATCGCGGCGCGCATCGCGGCGCGCGTCGCGACCCGCATCGCGATCCGCATCGCGACCCGCAACCGCGCACGCCCGCGTGAGGCGCACGACGACGGACTCTCGCGCCGGGCTTCGGCGGCGCAACCGCGTCGTCGAGCGGGTCCCGGTGCGGCGGCGCTCGAGGACATCGGCAACCGAACGCGGCAGACGGGCTCGCTTGCCGCCCCACCCGCTTTCCGACGACTGCGCCGCAGGCGCCCTTGGCGAGAGTCCGTCACCGCGCGCCCCGCGATGCACCGAGTCGACGCAGATTTGCCCGGGGAGCGGGGCGGGGCGTGGCGAGCGCGAGCGTGCGCGACGGCTGTCACGGGTGGCGCGGCAAGCGAGCCCGACAGGAACGTCGACGGCACGGCGTCCTCGAGCGCCGCCGCGCCGGGACCCGTAAGCCGGCGGTTGCGCACTTCGAGCGCGCAGACACACCTCGCGCCGCTGCCTGTCGCACGCACATCGAGTGCGCAGACACGCCCGGCGCCGCTGCCTGTCGCACGCTCATCGAGCGCGCAGACACGCCGCGCCGCGCCCCGCCTGCCGGGGCGAGGACGCTACCTGGCCGCCTTGATCTCGGTCCAGAGCTGGTTGCGCAGCCTGCGCTGCTTGATCGTCAAGTCCTTCAGCTGCTCGAGCTTGGCCTGGACGTCCTTCGGCGGGAACACCGCCGGCAGCTTCAGGATCGCGGGCTGGATGTACTTGATCGCGTCCATGTTCGGGTTGCCCGACCCGATCAGGTTCGTGAGATCCGCCGAATTGCGTCCCTCGAGCATGAAGTTGATGAAGCGCAGCGCGAGATCGGGCCGGGGCGCGTTCTTGTCGATCACCATGTTGTCGACGGCGAGCACAGCACCTTCCTTGGGCATGCCTTGCAGGATGTGGAACGGGCGGTGCGCGGCCTGTGCGTCCTGGTTCGCCTGGAAGATGTCGTTCGAGTAGCCGTGGACGAGCCAGATGTTGCCGGTGGCCAGCTCCCTGATGTACGACGACGCGTTGAACGCGGCCCAGTACGGCTTGGCCTTGAGGATCACGTTCTTCGCCTCGTTCCAGTGCTTGGGATCGACGTCGTTGACCGAATAGCCCAGGTACTTCAGCGCGGCGGCGAACAGCTCGTTTGCGCTGTCGAGCACGGTGACGCGCCCCTTGACCTTCTGCAGGTACTTCGGATCGAAGATCACCGCCCAGGTGTCGGTCGGCAGTCCGAGCTCCTTCATCTTTACGTCGTTGTAGCCGATGATCGTCGTCGACATCGCGTAGGGCACCGAATACTGGTTGCCGGGATCGAACTGGGTGTTCAGATACACCGGGTCGATGTTCTTGAGGTTGGGGATCGCGGACTTGTCGATGCGCTTCAGCTGCCGTCCGCCGATCAGCGTCTGCACCGCGTTGCTGGTCGGGACCATGACGTCGTAGCCCTTGGCGCCCGCAGCGAGCTTGGCGAGCAGCTCATCGTTGTCGGAGTAGTACGTCTGTACCACTTCGCAATTGCACTGCGCCTCGAAGCGCTTGATCGTCTCCGGGGCGATGTAGTTGTTCCAGTTGTACAGGTGCAGCTCGTCCTTGGCATGGGCGGGGGCGGCGAGCGCCACCGTGGCGGCGAGGAGGGCAGCGATGGCGCGGAAGCTCATGGTCAGGTGTCCTGGTTCGAGCGCAGGATGGAAGGGGACAGCTTGGCGGCGGCGATGATCAGCAGCAACGTGAGGAGCATCAGCAGGGTTGACACGGCGTTTACTTCGGGGGTGACCGATATCTTGATCATCGAGTAGATCTGCAGTGGCAGCGTGACGGTCCCGGCGCCGGCGGTGAAGAAAGTTATCACGAAATCGTCGATCGAGAGCGTGAACGCCATCAGCGCGCCGGCGATGACGCCCGGCAGGATCAGCGGCAGCGTCACGTAGCGAAACGCGCGGCGCGGGGAAGCCCCGCAGTCGCGTGCCGCCTCGGTCAGCGACTCGTCCATGCCGGCGAGCCGCGCGCGCACGACGATGGCGACGAACCCGATGCAGAATGCGATATGGGCCAGCGCGACGGACATCAGCCCGAGCGTGAAGTTGAGCAGGACGAAGAAAATCAGCAGGCTGACGCCGGTCAGGATCTCGGGGATCGCGATCGGCGCCAGGATCAGGACAGGCAGCACGCGCAGCCGGTAGCGGTGCATCGCCATGCCGGCCATCGTGCCGAGCACCGTCGAGGCGAGGCTCGCCGTGACGCCGATCAGCAGCGAATTGCCGGCCGCCGAGATCATGTCGCCGTCGGCGAAGAGCTTCCGGTACCAGTCGAGCGTGAAGCCGACCCACTCGGCGTTGAGCCGCGAGTCGTTGAACGAGTAGACGACGACGATCAGCAGCGGCAGGTACAGGAATGCATAGGCGACGAGAGCCGCCGCCCACAGCCATGGCGAGCGCCTACGCACGCGAGTCGCCGGCGCCGCGGCGCCCGATCCAGGCGGCCGTCCCCGCCAGCAGCAGTGCGGCGAGGGTGAGCATGATCGACAGCACGCTGCCGAAAGGCCAGTCGCGCGTCTCGAGGAACTGCTGCTTGATCAGGTTGCCGATCAGGGTGTCGTCGGGCCCGCCCAGGATGTCGGGGATCGCGAAGATCCCCAGCGCCGGGATGAACACCAGTGCGGCGCCCGCGTAGACGCCCGGCAGTGACAGCGGGAACGTGATGCGCCAGAAGCGCTGCCAGGCGTTGGCGCCCAGGTCCTGCGCCGCGTCGAGCAGCGCGTCGTCGTGCTTCTCCAGGTTCGCGTACAGCGGCAGCACCATGAACGGCAGGCTGACGTAGACGAGGCACACGAGGACTGCGAACGAGCTGAACAGCAGCGGCACCGGCTGGGCGTCGAAGAGGGCCAGCACGCGGTTGACGAGCCTCGCCAGCGCTGCGTTGGGACCGAGGATGATCATCCACGCGTAGATCCGGATCAGGAAATTGCTCCAGAACGGGAGGATCACCAGCAGCAGCAGCAGGTCACGGTGCTTCTTGCCGCTCCTGGCGATCAGGCTTGCCAGCGGGTAGGCGAGCAGCAGGCAGACCGCCGTCGTCAGCGCCGCGTACCACGCGGATTTCACGAACACCTGGAAGAAGACGGGCTCGGTGAAGAACCGCAGGTAGCTGTCGACGTTGAGGTCGATCTTGCCCGTCGCGTCGACGAGCGGGGCGAGGCCGCCGAACTCCCCGGGCGAGCGGAACGACGCCAGCACCATGATCAGCGTCGGCGCCGCGAAGAACACGAGCAGGTAAACGAGCGGCGGCCCGCCGATCAGCCACTTCGCCATCCGGGTGGGACGCCGTGCCGGCATCGCGCTCAGTCGCGGCCGCCGGCCGTCGGCGTGCAGGGATCCATGACAGGGCTACTCCTCGAGGAAATGGCCGGCATCGACAGGCCAGCTCATCTCGACCGCGTCGCCGACCTCGAAGAACTTCGCGCGCCCGCTCTGCGAGTTGGCGAGCAGTGCCTCGATGCGCGCGCCTCCGGGCGTCTCGACGATGTAGACGGTGACATCGCCCATGTAGCGAAGCGCGGCGACCGTGCCCCGGTAGTGGTTGTCGGGCGTATCCTGCGCTGCGCCCGCCGCGATGAGGGT
>DASYXO010000080.1:0-2433 GCA_035934825.1 Casimicrobiaceae bacterium | reverse complement strand
ATCACCGACGCGATGGCGTGGCTGGGCCTCGACTACGACGAAGGCCCATATTTCCAGATGCAGCGGGTGGACCGGTATCGGGCCGTCCTCGCGGACATGCTTGCCCGCGGGCTCGCCTATCGCTGCTACATGTCGGCCGACGAGCTCGAGGTCCTGCGGGCCGAGCAGATGGCGCGCGGCGAAAAGCCGCGCTACGACGGACGCTGGCGTCCCGAAAACCTGCGCGACTGCAGGCCGCCGGAGGGCGTCGAGCCCGTGATCCGCTTCCGCAATCCGGACGCCGGGGTCGTTGCGTGGAACGACGCCGTGAAGGGTGCAATCGAGATCGCCAACGCCGAGCTCGACGACCTGGTCATCGCCCGCGCCGATGGATCGCCGACCTACAATTTCTGCGTCGTCGTCGACGACCTCGACATGCGGATCACCCACGTGATCCGCGGCGACGATCACGTCAACAACACGCCTCGACAGATCAACATCATGCGGGCGCTGGGCGCGGAGCCGCCGATTTACGCACACCTGCCGACGGTGCTGACCCCGGCGGGCGACAAGCTGTCCAAGCGCCACGGCGCCCGCGGGGTGCTGCAGTACCGTGACGACGGCTACCTACCCGAAGCGGTGGTCAATTACCTGGCGCGCCTGGGCTGGGCGCATGGCGATGCCGAGGTGTTCGGCGTCGACGAGTTCGTGGGCTGGTTCGCTCTCTCGACCCTGTCGTCGTCACCTGGGCGCTTCGACCCCGACAAGCTCAAGTGGCTTAACCACGAGCATCTGAAGCGCCTGCCGGACCCGGAGTTGGCCTCGCGGCTCGCGCCGTTCCTGGTGGCAGCCGGCATCGAGGCCGGCCACGGGCCGCCGGTCGCACGCGTCGCGGCGCTGCTCAAGGATCGGGCGGCGACCCTCGTCGAGATGGCGGAGGCCGCGCGCTACTTCTACCGTTCCATCGACGTCGACCCTGCGCTGCTCGCGGCGCAGGTGAGCGCGGATAATCGCGGCGCGCTCGCCGAGCTGCACGCCGAATTCGCCGACCTGCATTGGACGCGCGACATGATCGGCATCGCGCTGAAGGCGGCCGCCGCGCGGCACGGCCTCAAGCCCGCCCAGGTAATGATGCCGCTGCGGTTGCTGGTCGCCGGAACCCTCAAGACGCCGGCGATCGACGCCGTGCTGGAGCTCGTTGGTCGCGACGCGACGCGCGCGCGGATGAAAGCGGGACTCGACATCTGACGCACTTGGTGTGCGCCGCCGGTTTCGGTAAAATACCAATTTCCGGAACTGGCCACCCATGACCAAGTTCGTGTTCGTGACCGGCGGCGTCGTTTCCTCGTTGGGGAAGGGCATCGCCGCCGCGTCGCTGGCCGCGATCCTCGCCTCGCGCGGCGTCCGCGTCACCAATCTCAAGCTCGATCCGTACATCAACGTCGACCCGGGGACGATGTCGCCGTTCCAGCACGGCGAGGTGTTCGTCACCGACGACGGGGCCGAGACCGACCTCGACCTCGGCCATTACGAGCGCTTCACCGACGTGCGGATGGGCAAGCGCAACAACTTCACCACCGGCCAGATCTACGAGAGCGTGATCCGCAAGGAACGTCGCGGCGACTACCTCGGCGGCACCGTGCAGGTGATCCCGCACATCACCGACGAGATCAAGGCCTGGATCCTTGCCGGCGCCGGCAATGGTCCCGACGCCCCGGAAGTCGCGGTGGTGGAGGTCGGCGGCACGGTCGGCGACATCGAATCGCTGCCGTTCCTCGAAGCGATCCGGCAGATGGGCATCACGCTGGGGCGCGACAACGTCTGCTACATCCACCTGACGCTGGTGCCGTACATTCCGGCGGCAGGTGAAATGAAGACCAAGCCGACGCAGCATTCGGTCAAGGAATTGCGCTCGATCGGCATCCAGCCCGATATCCTGCTGTGCCGTACCGACCGCGCTATCCCGAAAGAGGAGCGTCGCAAGCTCGGGCTGTTCTGCAACGTGCGCGAAAGCGCGGTGATCGAGGCGCGCGACGTCGACAACATCTACGCGGTGCCTGAGGCCTATCATGCGGCCGGCCTCGACGATGAGGTCCTGGCGGCGTTCGGGATCGTACCGAAGATTCCGCCGGCGCTGCAGAGCTGGAACACCATCAACGAGCGCATCCGCAACCCCGAAGGCGACGTCACCATCGCCATTGTCGGCAAATATACCGGTATGAAGGACGCCTATAAGTCGCTGATCGAGGCGCTGTCCCACGGCGGCATTTCCAACAAGGTCAAGGTCAAGCTCGACTGGATCGAAAGCGAAGTGTTCGAGAACGAGGACCCGGCGCCGTTCCTCGAACATGTCGACGGCATTCTGGTGCCGGGCGGTTTCGGCCAGCGCGGGGCGGAGGGCAAAATCCGCGCGGCGCAATTCGCCCGCGAGCACGACGTGCCCTATTTCGGCAT
>DASYXO010000077.1:0-6600 GCA_035934825.1 Casimicrobiaceae bacterium | reverse complement strand
TGCATGACCATCCGCATCACGCGACGGCGCTTCGCAGGCGCAGTCGCCATGGTGGTGCTCGTCGGCGGCCTCGCCGGCGCGGTCGCGCTGCGCGCCACGAAGCGCGCGAGCGACGACGCTGCCGCTGCCCGCGGCGGCGCGACCCCGGTCGCGCTCGAGTTTGCCGCCGCCGATCTCACCTACGTCCGCGACACTCCGCTCGCACGATGGCTGCCGGTCTCCGGAACGCTCGAGCCCGTGCGCCAGGCGATCGTCAAGGCCAAGGTTGCGGGCGACGTCGCGGACCTGACGGTGCGCGAAGGCGACGTGGTGCGGGCCGGCCAGCGCCTCGCTCGCATCGACTCGGCCGACCTGAAATCCCGCATCGCCGACCGGATGGGCGCGCTCGAGAGCGCGCGCGCGCAGCTGGCGCTCGCCGACAAGACGCGGTCGATGAACCTGCGCCTGCTGCACGACAGGTTCATCTCCCAGAGCGCATTCGACAATGCCGAGTCGAGCTTCGACGTCGCGCGCGGCAACGTCAAGTCCGCCGAGGCGCAGGTGCAGGTCGCGCAAAACGCGCTGCGTGATGCCGAAGTCGTCGCACCCCTCTCGGGCCTGGTCGCCAGGCGACAGGTCCAGCCGGGCGAGAAGGTCGCGGTCGAGGGATCGTTGCTGACGATCGTCGATTTGAGCGACCTCGAGATGCAGGCGCTGGTACCGGCGATCGACGTGCCGCAGCTGGCGCACGGCATGCCCGTCGAGCTCTCGGTCGATGGTTTCGGCGGCCGGCGCTTCACCGGCCGCGTGGATCGCATCAATCCATCGACCGAGCCCGGCACTCGCGCGATCGTCGTCCACGTCAGCCTTCCGAATCCCGATGCGGCGCTGCGCGTCGGAATGTTCGCGACCGGCCGCATCGCGCTCGCGGCTGCCGCGCCGACGCCGACCCTTCCCGCCGGCGCCGTGCGCAACGAGGCCGGGCAATCGTATGTCTGGACGATCGAGGGCGGCAGGCTCGCTCGGCACATCGTCGCCACCGGACGGCGCGACGAGGCCAGCGGTCGCATCGAGATCAGCACGCCGTTGTCGCCGCAGACGCCGGTGCTCGCCGCGCGCTTCGACAACCTGAAGGACGGCGCGCCGGCGATCGTCAAGGCGGCGCGGTCGTAGCTCGCCATGTGGATCACCCGGACTTCGATCGACAATCCCGTCTTCGCGACGATGGTGATGATCGGCATCACCGTCCTCGGGCTGTTTTCCTACCTGCGCCTCAACGTCGAGCAGATGCCCGACGTGACCCTGCCGTACGTGATGATCCTCACGCCCTACCCGGGCGCCGCGCCCGAGGCGGTCGAGAACGACGTGACCAAGCCGGTCGAGTACGCGGTGAACCAGGTGCCCGGCGTCAAGGAGATCCTGTCGAATTCGCTCGAAGGGCAAAGCCAGGTATTCGTCCAGTTCCGCCTGTCGACCAATGTCGCGCAGGCGGTGCAGGACGTTCGCGACAAGCTGGCGCCGGTGCGCACCGCCTTTCCCAGGGACGTGAAGGACCCGCTGGTCACCCGCATCGATAACCAGAACAGCCAGCCGGTGGTTTCGCTGGCCGTCACGTCGCCGACCACCGGCCTGCGCGAGCTGACGTCGCTCACCGACCAGACGATCGTCAAAGCGCTCGAGAACCTTCCCGGCGTCGCGCGCATCGACATCAGCGGCCGCGTCACGCGCCAGATCCTGATTCAGATCAGGCCCGAGGCGCTGGCCGCGCTGGGCATCGGGATCGACCAGGTCATGAACGCCATCCGCGACGCGAACCAGGACGTGCCGGCGGGCCGCATCACCCGCGGCGCGCGCGACGAGGTCGTCCGCGTCGACGGCAAGATCAAGGACCCGTCGCAATTCGGGCGCATCGTCGTCGCCCGGCAGGGCGGGGGCGCGGTCTACCTGTCGCAGGTCGCCAGCGTCATCGACGGCGAGAAGGACCCGGACTCGATCTCGCGCATCAACGGGCACCCGGCGATCACCCTCGACATCCAGAAAGCTCAGGACGCGAACATCGTCGAGACCGGGCGCAACATCCGGACCGCCGTCGCGGCGCTGAGGGCGCGCCTTCCGTCCGACGTCGATCTGCGCATCACCTACTCGAACGCCGACGAGGTCCAGAGCTCCGTCGACCGGGTCAAGAGCACGATTGTCGAGGGCGGCGTGCTGACCGTGCTGATCGTGTTCCTGTTCCTCGGGAGCTGGCGCAGCACGATCATCACCGGGCTGACGCTTCCGCTCGCCGTCGTCGCGACATTCATCGCGTTGCACGCCTTCGGGTTCACGCTGAACTTCCTGACCTTGATGGCGCTGTCGCTGACCATCGGGCTCCTGATCGACGACGCGATCGTCGTGCGCGAGAACATCGTGCGCCACCTGGCGCTGGGCAAGGACCACGTGACCGCAGCGCGGGAAGGTACTGCGGAGATCGGCCTCGCCGTCATGGCGACGACGTTCGCGATCGTCGCCGTGTTCGTGCCGATCGCGTTCATGAGCGGCGTCATCGGTCGCTTCTTCTTCCAGTTCGGGGTCACCGTCGCCGTCGCGGTGCTGGTGTCGCTGTTCGTGAGCTTCACGCTCGACCCGATGCTTTCGTCCGTATGGCACGACCCTCCGGCGACGCGCTTCCGGCGCGCGCCATGGCTCGGGAGGCTGGTGGCGCGGATCCAGCGCCTGATCGACGGCGTGCACGCGATCTATGCGGACGTCCTTCGCTGGGCACTCGGTCATCGCAAGACCGTGCTCGCGATCGCGCTCGGCAGCTTCGCCGCGAGCTTCCTGATCGTCCCGCTGGTTGGCACCGAATTCATACCCGAGGTCGACCAGGGCTTCATCTCGCTGCGGCTCAACACCCCGGTCGGCTCGAGCCTCGAGTACACGAACGCCAAGGTCGCGGAAGCGGAGCAGGTCCTGAAGCGGTTCCCCGAAATCTCGATGGCGATGACGACGATCGGGACCGATGACGGGCGCAACTACGCGCGTGTCAACCTGAAGCTCACTGAGCGCAGCAAGCGGGCGCGCTCGCAGAAGGATCTCGAGCGTGCGATCCGCAACGCCCTGAAGCCGATCCCCGGGATCGAGCTCGCGCTCGGTTACGACCGGCCGATCTGGTTCAACGTCCTGGGGCCCGATCCCGAGACGCTGTCCCGGCTCGCGCGGACATTCGCAGAAAGGATCGCCGGGATTCGCGGCATCGCCGACCTCGAGACTTCCGACAAGGCCGCCAATCCGGCACTGTCGATCCGCCTCAACAACGACGCAGCCGCGGATCTCGGCATCACGGTCCAGCAAGTCGGCGCGACGATCCGACCGCTGGTGGCCGGCGACACGATCAGCTACTGGCTCGCCCCCGACGGCCAGAACTACGAGGTCAACGTCCAGCTGTCGAAGGGCGACCGGCAGGTCGCCTCGGACATCGGGAACCTCTACCTCACGACGAACCGCCGCGGTCCCGACGGGCAGATGCGCATGGTTCCCTTGCGGCAAATCGCCGACATCGTTGCGTCGACGAGCCCGCAGATCGTCAAGCGCGAGGACCTCGAGCGGCGCATCGGCATCTACGCCAATGCGGAGGGGCGGCCATCGGGGGACGTCGGTTCCGACGTGCAGAAGGTCGCAGACGCGATGCAGCTGCCGCCCGGCTACCGGCTGCAGGCGGCGGGTCAGCAGCAGGACATGCAGGATTCGTTCAAGGCCGCGCTGGCCGCGCTCGGGCTCGCGGTGATCTTCATCTACCTGATCCTCGCGTCGCAGTTCGCGAGCTTCACGCAGCCGCTGGCGATAATGGCCTCGCTGCCGTTCTCGGTGATCGGCGTGTTCCTCGCGCTGCTCGTGACGGGAACGACGCTCAATCTCT
This sequence comes from Casimicrobiaceae bacterium, assembly GCA_035934825.1. GTDB lineage: Bacteria > Pseudomonadota > Gammaproteobacteria > Burkholderiales > Casimicrobiaceae > VBCG01. The sequence goes on along the minus strand of DASYXO010000077.1, from coordinate 2,723 downwards.
TCTCGATCATCGGCTTCATCATGCTGATGGGCCTCGTCACCAAGAACGCGATCCTGCTGGTCGATTTCGCCAACCGGTCGCGGCGCGCCGGCGCGAGCCTGGCCGACGCGCTGCTGGACGCGGGCCAGGTCCGGCTGCGCCCGATCCTGATGACCACGGCGGCGATGATCGGCGGCATGCTGCCATTGGCACTCGGCCTGGGTGACGGCGGCGAGCAGCAGGCGCCGATGGGACGCGCGATCATCGGCGGAGTCGTCACGTCGACGCTGCTGACGCTGGTCGTCGTGCCGGTGCTCTACACGTACCTCGATGCGCTGCATGAGCGCCGGCTGCGCCGCAAGGCGTTGCGCGCGGCCTCCCGGGCGCTGCCGGCCGTCGCGCGGGGCGCCGACGACTGATCGTCGCCCGTGCTCCGGCGGGGGCGCGGAGCTGCCGGCCGATGCCGGTTGAACAAATAATTAAACGGTCGTATAGTTACATGGATGCCACGCCCATCGCGCAATGTCGACGCACTGCTGCTGAAGGCCGGACGGGAGCTGTTCCCGCAGACGGGCGCCGCTGCGATGTCGGTGCGCAAGGTCGCCGAGCGCGCCGGCGTGAACCTCGGGATGTTCCACTACCACTTCGGGAACAAGGACGAGTTCGTCAGGCGCCTGCTGCAGCAGCTCTACGACGAGATGTTCGCGAGCCTCGAGCTCGCGGCGAGCGCCGGACCCGCGGTCGACGCGTTGCGTGCCGCTCTCTGCATCCTCGGCCGGTTCGCGCGCGACCATGCGAGCCTGCTCCGGCGCCTGCTGATCGATGCGCTTTCCGGGGAGCCGCGGGCCGTCGCGTTCCTGCGCGCGAACGTCCACCGACACCTCGGCGTCATCCGGGGACTGATCGAGGACGGACAGCGCGAAGGCGTGCTGAAGTCGATGGCTCCCGCGCAGGCGCTTGCGTTGCTCGCGGGAAGCGTCGCGGCGCCGCTGCTGGTCGCGGCCTCGTTGAGCGAGCGCGGCCTCGCGCGGCGCGAGGTCGCGACGCGCTTCGCGAAGGACGTCGCGACCGACGCAGCGATCGCCGAGCGCGCCGAATGCGCGCTGGCAGGGCTCGCTGCGGCGCCGGCCCGTCCAGGCAGGAAGGGGTGCCGCTGATCATGCGCTGCGAAACGTTACCCATGATCGCCGCTGCGGTGCTCGCGATCTCCGGCTGCAGCCCCGACCGCGTGGCGAGCTACTACCCGGGCTATGTCGAGGGCGAGTACGTGCGCGTCGCATCGCCGCTTTCGGGCACCCTCACCCGCCTGGCGGTGGAACGCGGCACCCGGGTGGCGCAGGGCGCGCCGTTGTTCTCGCTCGAGGACGTGCAGGAACGCGCGGCGCGGGCGGAAGCCGAAGCGCGGGTCCGCCAGGCGCAGGCGACGCTGGCCGATCTGGAGAAAGGGCGCAGGCCTCCCGAGGTCGCGGCGGTCCGTGCGCAGCTCGCGCAGGCGCAGGCGTCGCTCGCACAGAGCGAGGCCGACCTTGCCCGCACGCGCAAGCTGGTCGCGGACCGGTTCCTGCCGCCCCAGCAGCAGGACGCTGCGGTGGCCGCACGCGATCGCGACCGGGCCCGGGTCGCCGAGCTCGTCGCGCAGGTGCGCGTCGCCAACCTGCCCGCGCGTGGCGACGCAATCGCCGCCGCAAGCGCCGAGGTCAGGGCGGCGAGCGATGCGCTGTCCCAGGCACAGTGGCGCATCGACCAGAAGTCGCAGGCGGCGCCTGCCGCGGGCCTCGTCGACGATACGCTCTACCGTCCAGGCGAATGGGTCGCCGCGGGCGCGCCGGTCGTGTCGCTGCTCCCGCCGGGCAACGTGAAAGTCCGCTTCTTCGTGCCCGAGGCGCAGCTCGCGACGATCAAGGCCGGCGACGCGGTGACCGTCCGCTGCGACGGCTGTGCGCAGGACATCGCCGCGCGCGTGCGCTTCATCGCTCCGCAGGCCGAGTACACGCCGCCGGTCATCTACAGCCGCGAAAGCCGCGCCAAGCTCGTCTATCTGGTCGAGGCGCGCCCCGACGTGCCCGTTGCGGCGCTGCATCCCGGGTTGCCGGTCGAAGTCACGCTGGCAGCGCCCGCGCGATGACGCCGCAGATGCAGCCGGCGGCCCGGCAGCAGCCGGCCATCGACGTGCGCGGCCTCACCAAGCGCTATGGCGGCCGCGCGGTCGTCGACAACTTCTCGATTCGCGTCGAGCGCGGCCAGATCTTCGGCTTCCTGGGACCGAACGGCAGTGGCAAGACGACGACGATTCGCATGCTTTGCGGGCTGCTGACACCCGACGAGGGCAGCGGGACCTGCCTAGGCTACGACCTGCGGCAGCAGGCCGAGGCGATCAAGTGCGAAGTCGGCTACATGACGCAGCGCTTCAGCCTCTACGACGACCTTTCGATCCAGGAAAACCTCGATTTCGTCGCGCGGATGTACGGCGTTCCGCGGCGCAAGGAGGCGGTCGCGGCAACGCTCGAGCGGCTCGGCCTCGCCGCAAGACGCAAGCAACTCGCGGGGACGCTGTCGGGCGGCTGGAAGCAGCGCTTGGCGCTCGCGAGCTGCACGCTGCATTCGCCGCGGCTGCTGCTTCTCGACGAGCCGACGGCGGGCGTCGATCCCAAGGCCCGCCGCGATTTCTGGGAGCGAATCCACGCCCTTGCCGCCGAAGGCATCACGGTGCTCGTCAGCACGCACTACATGGACGAGGCCGAGCG
>DASYXO010000067.1:0-4427 GCA_035934825.1 Casimicrobiaceae bacterium | reverse complement strand
TCGGTGCTGTCGGATCCCGAGCAGCGTCGTGTCTACGACACGCAACTGTCGGGGGAGGCGGCAGCCGCCGACGCGGAGCTCCAGTCGCAGCTCGACGCGAAATCGCTGGAAGGTTTCACCCGCGTCCAGCGGGTTCCGGAGTCGCTGGCAGCGACCCTTTCGGAACTTGCGGCATAACGGCATCCATCGGTTACCGGTTTGCGGTCGCCTGGAATATTTTCCAACTGCAAACAGCGATGCGGTCGGCGACCGTTTCTTTATCGCTGCCTCGTGAGCCTTTGAAGAGGGAGATTGCCGTGCGCAAGTGTGTGGCATGCCAGTACTACGACCGCAACCAGTCGCAGTCGGACAGCGACGGCATCCAGCGCTGGGGACAATGCCGGCGTTCGGTGCCGACGCTGAGCCCGGCATCGGTCAAGGGCTACATGATCGAGGGCGTGTGGCCGCACGTTCGCGACGACGATTGGTGCGGTGAGTGGATCGCGGCGGAGCGCAGCGAGCCCCCGGTCAAGCACGCGGCGGATTCGCTGATGCACGGCGTTGCCCCGGCGCTGCGCGCGCCGCTGATGACCGCCACGCCCTCGAGCAGGCCCGCGTCGCCGTTCGCAGCTGCGGCCTCGGGCGCATCCTTGTCGCTGTCCCCCGTCGCGCTGGCCGCGGCCGGGGCGGGATCCGGAACGACGGCCGACTGACGACCCTGGGGTGGGATTTCCTGCCCGGCATGGGTCGGGCGCCGGTCCTGTTGCCGCATGGGCGCGGATGTCGGTGGTGGATTGCGCTAGAATGCGTGGTTATCCAACGTAGATAGCCGCAGCGCGGAACTGGCGTTTCGCCGCGGTGGGCGAAGCGTGCGTGTACAGCGTGACCTGACGAGCGCGCCCGGCGTGCCGGTGGCGCTGACCATTGGCAACTTCGACGGCGTGCACCGCGGGCACCAGGCGATGCTCGCGCGCCTGATCGAGGCGGCCGAGGACCTGCGGCTGCAGCCTGCGGTGCTGACCTTCGATCCGCATCCGCGCGAATACTTCGCCCGCACCGAGGCGCCGGCGCGCCTGTCGACGATGCGCTCCAAGCTCGACCTATTCCGCGCCTTCGGCGTCGCGATCGCCTACGTCGCCCGCTTCGACGTGCGCCTCGCGGCCCTGTCGGCCGAGCAATTCATCGACGATGTGCTGGTCCGCGGCTTGCGCGCCCACTGGGTGCTGGTCGGCGACGACTTCCGCTTCGGTCGAGGCCGCGCCGGCGACCTCGCGCTGCTGCGCGCGCGGACCCGTCCTTTCAGCGTCGAGGCGATGCGATCGATCGACGTGGGCGAAGTCCGCGCGTCGAGCAGCGCGGTGCGCCAGGCGCTCGCGGCCGGGGACCTCGTTCGCGCCGCCGACCTCCTCGGCCGCTCGTATGCGATCAGCGGGCATGTCGCCCATGGCGACAAGCTCGGCCGCAATCTCGGTTTCCCGACGGCGAATCTTCCGTTGCGCCACCGGCCGCCGCTGTCGGGCATCTTCGCCGTGCGCGTCCACGGCCTGCCGGGCGCGCCGCATCACGGCGTGGCGAGCGTGGGCGTGCGGCCGACGGTCACGTCGCAGAACAAGCCGCTGCTCGAGGTCTTCCTGCTCGATTTCGACCAGGCGATCTACGGGCGTCGCATTACCGTCGAGTTCCTGCGCAAGCTGCGCGACGAGGAGCGCTATGCCGATCTCGACACGCTTGCGCGCAAGATCGGCGACGATGTCAACAATGCGCGCGAATATTTCGCTGCCCACGCCTGACGATGCGACGCCGCCAGCACTGCCACGCCGTCCCGACGAGAAGCCCGATTGCCCATGCCTGACGACAACCGACCCGACTACAAGTCGACGCTCAATCTCCCGGATACGCCTTTCCCGATGCGGGGGGATCTCGCGCGCCGCGAGCCGGCGTGGGTCGAGGACTGGCAGCGCAATCGCGTCTACGAGGCGGTGCGCGAGGCGTCGCGGGGGCGTCCGCGCTTTGTCCTGCACGACGGGCCGCCGTATGCCAACGGCGACATCCACATCGGCCATGCGGTGAACAAGGTCCTGAAGGATGTGATCGTCAAGTCACGCGGCCTCGCCGGTTTCGACGCGCCTTACGTGCCCGGATGGGACTGCCACGGCATGCCGATCGAGGTGCAGATCGAGCGCACGCACGGCAGGCACCTGTCGACGGCCGACACGCAGCGGCTGTGCCGCGCGTATGCGAAGGAGCAGATCGAGCGGCAGAAGAAGGATTTCCGGCGCCTGGGCGTGATGGGCGACTGGGACCGTCCGTACACGACGATGGACTATCGCAACGAAGCCGACGAGATCCGCGCGCTGGGGCGCCTGCTGGAGAAGGGCTATCTCTATCGCGGCCTGAAGCCCGTCAACTGGTGCTTCGACTGCGAGAGCGCCCTGGCCGAGGCCGAGGTCGAGTACGAGGATCGCGTCGACATCGCGATCGACGTTGCGTTCCCGTTGCAGGATCCGGCGGAACGCGCAAAGCTCGCGCGCGCCTTCGGCCTCGCGAACGCGCCCGACGGCGCGATCGGCGCGGTGATCTGGACCACCACGCCGTGGACGCTCCCGTCGAACCAGGCGCTGAACGCCCACCCTGGGTTCACCTACGCGCTGGTGGCGACCGAGCGCGGTCACCTGGTCATGGCGCAGGATCTCGTCGCCACCTGCCTTGCGCGCTACAAGCTCGAAGGCCGCGTCATCGGGACGGCGACCGGCGCAGCACTGGAGAGCATCGCGTTCCGGCATCCGTTCTACGATCGGCCGTCGCCGGTCTACCTGGGCGAATACGTCACACTGGAGCAGGGCACCGGCATCGTCCACAGTGCGCCCGCCTACGGCGTCGAGGATTTCGTCTCCTGCCGCCGCTACGGGATGAAGGACGACGCCATCCTCAACCCGGTGCAGGGCGATGGAAGGTTCGCGGCGGACCTCCCGCTCTTCGGCGGCATGGGAATCTGGGAAGCCAACCCGCGCATCGTCGAGAAGCTGAAGGAGGCCGGCGCGCTGCTGCATTCGGAGAAGCTCACGCACAGCTACATGCACTGCTGGCGTCACAAGACGCCGATCATCTATCGCGCCACGACGCAGTGGTTCGCCGGCATGGACGAGGTTCCCGGCTATCGCGGAGCGAAGCCGGCGGAGACGCTGCGCACGACTGCGCTGCGCGGCATCGAGGCGACCAGGTTCTTCCCCGAATGGGGCAAGGCGCGGCTGTACGCGATGATCGCCAACCGTCCCGACTGGACGCTGTCGCGACAGCGCCAGTGGGGCACCCCGCTGCCGTTCTTCGTCGATCGGGTCACCGACGAGCTGCATCCCGACACGCCTGCGCTGCTCGATCTCGCCGCGAGCAAGGTCGAGGCCGGGGGCATCGAGACCTGGTTCGAGGCGAGCGCCGAGGATTTCGGCGTCGACGGCAAGCGCTATCGCAAGCTGACCGACACCCTCGACGTATGGTTCGACTCGGGGACGACGCACCAGACCGTGATGGGCGGTCCGCAGGGACGGGAGAGGCACCTGGGTTCGCGACCGGAGGACACCGGCTTTCCGGCCGACCTCTACCTCGAGGGCTCCGACCAGCATCGCGGCTGGTTCCACTCGTCGCTGCTGACCTCCTGCATGCTGAATGGCGCGCCGCCCTACAAGGCGCTGCTGACGCACGGCTTCGCCGTCGACGGCGAAGGCCGGAAGATGTCCAAGTCCAAGGGCAACGTCGTCGCGCCGCAGAAGGTGGCGGGAACGCTGGGCGCCGAGATCCTGCGGCTGTGGGTCGGCGCGACCGACTACTCGGGCGAGCTGTCGATCTCGGACGAGATCCTGAAGAGGGTCGTCGAAGGCTACCGGCGCATCCGCAACACGCTGCGCTTCCTGATGGCGAATACCGCGGATTTCGACGCGTCGCGCGACGGCATCGCCGTCGACGCGATGTTCGAGGTGGACCGCTACGCGCTGGCGCGGGCGCGCGAAGTCGCGATGGCGATCGCGGGCGACTACGAGCGCTACGATTTTCACCTCGTCGTGCAGCGCCTGCAGACCTACTGCTCCGAAGACCTGGGCGGTTTCTATCTCGACGTGCTGAAGGACCGCCTCTACACGACCGCGGCGGCCGGCCCGGCCCGCCGCTCGGCGCAGACCGCCCTCGCTCGGATCCGCGATGCGCTGTTGCTGCTGATGGCGCCGATCCTGTCCTTCACCGCGGAAGAGGCGTGGAAGATCGTGCACGCGGACGATCCCACGATCTTCGTGCGCACCTGGAACGATGTGCTGCCCGCCGTGCCGGGCGCCGACGCGCTGGTCGCCAAGTGGGCGCGCGTCCTCGCGGTGCGCGCGACCGTGCAGAGGGAGCTGGAAGCGGTTCGCCAGGCAGGGGCGATCGGGTCGTCGCTGCAGGCGGAGGTCGACATCGTCGCC
>DASYXO010000050.1:0-2744 GCA_035934825.1 Casimicrobiaceae bacterium | reverse complement strand
TCCGCGGCTTCATCCTCGAAAAGGGCATGGTGGGACTCTCGGCCCCGAAGATCGAGGGCAAGTTCTCGCTGCGGGCCTCGATCACCGGCGAGGTCGTCATGGACGACGTCTACGTCCCCGCCGAGAACTTGTTGCCCGACGTGCAGGGACTCAAGGGACCGATGGGCTGCCTCAACAGCGCGCGCTACGGCATCGCCTGGGGTGCGCTGGGCGCGGCCGAGTTCTGCTGGCAGGCGGCGCGCCAGTACACGCTCGACCGCAGGCAGTTCGGACGCCCGCTCGCGGCCAACCAGCTGGTGCAAAAGAAGCTCGCCGACATGCAGACCGAGATCGCGCTGGGCCTGCAGGGCTGCCTGCGGCTGGGACGCCTGAAGGACGAGGGCCGGGCGGCGTCCGAGATCACGTCGATCATGAAGCGCAACAGCTGCGGCAAGGCGCTCGAGATCGCGCGCACGGCACGCGACATGCACGGCGGCAACGGCATCGTCGACGAATTCCACGTGATCCGGCATGTGCTGAACCTGGAGACGGTCAACACCTACGAAGGCACCCACGACATCCACGCGCTGATCCTGGGACGTGCCCAGACCGGCATCTCGGCATTCTGACCGTCGGCTGGCGACATGCCGCTTCCATCCACAGGCGCGGCAACGCGCCACATCGGCTGAATCGATGCATCTCTACGATTACTTCCGCTCGTCGGCCGCCTACCGCGTGCGCATCGCGCTTAACCTCAAGGGCGTCGTCCCCGGCGAGCGCACGTTCGTGCACCTGCGGATGGGAAACCAGCGCGCGCAGGATTACCTGGCGCTCAATCCGCAGGGGCTGGTACCCGCGCTGGCGCTGGACGACGGCCCGGTGCTCACCCAGTCGCTCGCGATCATCGAATATCTGGACGAGACGCATCCGGAGCCGCCGCTGCTCCCCGCCGCCCCGGCCGCGCGCGCCCGCGTGCGCGCGATCGCATTGCAGATCGCCTGCGAGATCCATCCGCTCGACAACCTGCGCGTACTCGATTACCTGACCGGCACCATCGGCGTGTCGAAGGAGCAGAAGAATGGCTGGTACCGGTACTGGATCGACGTGGGATTCGAGGCGCTCGAGAAGCAGCTCGCGCGCGAGCCCGAAACCGGGCGCCACTGTCACGGCGACACGCCGACGCTCGCCGACGTCTGCCTCGTGCCGCAGCTCGCCAACGCGCGCCGGTTCGCGATCGACCTGTCGCCTTATCCGACGCTGACGCGCATCGAGGCTGCCTGCAACGCGTTGCCCGCTTTCGCCGCGGCGGCGCCTTCCAGGCAGCCGGATGCCGAGTAGGCGGTCCGAATCCGGTTCCTCCAAATGCTCTGCCGGCGGCCGCGCCCGACCCTCCGGGAATCCGACACCGCAACTCACTTCCAGGAAGCCCGAACATGCACTATGCGATTCCCGCGTGGGAACTCCCGTCCGTTCCGGTCGCCGGCAGCGACCGGCGCTTTCCGGTTCGCCGCATCTTCTGCGTGGGCCGCACCTACGCCGAGCACGCCAAGGAGATGGGGGGCGACGCATCGAAGGAGCCGCCGTTCTTCTTCATGAAGTCGGCCGATGCGATCGTCCCGGTCGTGCCGCCCGCCGTGGGCCGCGTCGCCTACCCGCTGGCGACATCCAACTTCCATCACGAGATCGAGCTGGTCGTCGCGATCGGCGGCAGCGGCGTGAAGATGGCGCCCGAAGAAGCGCAGTCGATCGTGTTCGGCTACGCGGTCGGACTCGATATGACGCGCCGCGACCTGCAGCACGAAATGCGTGAAAAGAAGCGCCCCTGGGACATCGGCAAGTCCTTCGCGCAGGCGGCGCCCATCGCGCCGATCCATCCGGTGACGGCGACCGGGGTGCTGTCGCGCGGCGCGATCGAGCTCGACGTCAATGCCGCGCCGCGCCAGCGCGGCGACCTGTCCGACATGATCTGGGACGTTCCCCACGTGATCGCCTTCCTGTCGCAGATGTACCGCCTGGAGCCCGGCGACCTGATCTTCACGGGCACGCCGTCGGGGGTGGGCGCGGTGAAGGCGGGCGACCGCCTCGACGGCCGAGTCACCGGACTGACGTCGCTGGCGATCGAGATCGTCGCGCCCGCCGCCTGACGTGCACGGGCGCGAGACGATGTCGACGGCGATGACACCCGAGGAGGTCGAGCGAGGTTACGACAACCGCGCCGCCGTTCCCGACCATCCGTACTGGCTCGCGCAGTTCGCATCGCGCTCGAAGGCGGCGATCGAGACGCTGAAGCCCGCGCAAGACCTTCGCTACGGCGCGGGCGACAAGGAAACGCTCGACCTGTACCTGCCCGCAACGCCCGCGAACGGGACGTTCGTCTTCATTCATGGCGGCTACTGGCGCACGTTCGACAAGGCCGATCACGCTTTCGTCGCACCGTCCTTCGTCGCCGCAGGGTTCGCGGTCGCAGTCGTCAACTACGACCTGTGCCCGGGCGTGACGATTGCGACCATCGTCGAGCAATGCCGGCATGCGCTGCGCTGGGTCGAGCGCGACGGCCGCCAGCACGGGGCCGTCGGCCCGGTGGTCATCGGCGGGCATTCCGCGGGCGCGCACCTGGTGGCGATGATGTTCGCGACCGACTGGCGGGCCCAGGGGCTCGCGCGGAGCCCGTTCGCGGGAGGCGTCGCGCTGTCGGGAGTGTACGACCTCGAGCCGCTCGTGATGTCGTCGGTGAATGCCGACCTGCGCCTCGATGCGGCGGAGGC
>DASYXO010000052.1:0-7109 GCA_035934825.1 Casimicrobiaceae bacterium | reverse complement strand
CTCGGTGCCGGGCAGGAAGCCGATGTCCTCGCCGACGGGCACCGTGACGCGCGTCATGATGATCTCGGTGTAGACCTTGAACTCGAGGGTCAGCATCAGGCCGGCGGCGAGCGTCAGCAGTGTCTTGCCGGTGCCGGCCTGGCCGAGCAGCGTCACGAAATCGATGTCCGGGTTCATCAGCAGGTTGAGCGCGAAATTCTGCTCGCGGTTGCGCGCGACGATGCCCCACACGTTGTTCTTCTGGTGCGTGTAGTCCTTGAGCGTCGACAGCACGGCGCCCTTGCCCTGGATGTCCTTGACGATCGCGTGGAAGGGCGCTTCGCCTGCCCGCTCGAGGTACAGGAACTCGTTGACGTGCAGCGACGGCACCAGCGGGCCGTTCAGGCGGTAGTAGGTGTGCCCGCCCTGCTGCCAGGACTCCATGTCCTTGCCGTGGCGGTCCCAGAAGTCGGGCGGCAGCTCGCGGATGCCCGAATAGAGCAGCTCGGTGTCCTCGAGCACCTTGTCGTTGAAGTAGTCCTCGGCGGCGATGCCCAGCGCGCGGGCCTTGATCCGCATATTGATGTCCTTGGACACCAGGATCACGCTGCGCTTCGGATGCTGGCGCGACAGGTGCATGACCACCGCGATGATCTGGTTGTCGGCCTTGCCGTTGGCCAGTGATGCCGGCAACGTGGTCGCGATCGCCTCCGTCTGCAGGAACAGGCGCCCGGTCGCGGCCCCGCCGGACTTCTCGGCGAGCGGGATTCCCTGCGCGATTCCGGCCGTTCCGGGCCCCGCATGCGTCGTGACGAGCTCGTCCAGGAAGCGGGATGCCTGGCGGGCATTGCGCGAGACCTCGGTCATGCCTTTCTTGTGGGCGTCGAGTTCCTCGAGCGTCAGGATCGGCAGGTAGATGTCGTGCTCGTCGAATCGGAACAGGCTCGTCGGATCGTGCATCAGCACGTTCGTGTCGAGGACGAAAAGCTTGGTCGACTGGGACGGTCCGATGCGGGCCGGCTTGCGGGAGGGCAGGAGGTGCAGCGTGGAAGGAGCGGGGCGCAGCTTGCGTTCGACCATGGGCCTCCTGGAGCATCGACAGGCGGGACCGAAGGCAGCCCCTGCGACCTTAATGTAGGCGCGAACGACCTCCTCCACAAGGGGTAGCGCTTGGCCGCTGCGTCAATTCAAGCGTTTGTGGTGGAAAGCGCACATCGCGGCGCGAAGTCGGCGGACCGCGGCGAGGGCGGGGTCAGAGGCTCTCGACGAAATCCAGCACTTCCCGGGCATGCCCGGGAACCTTGACGCCGCGCCACTCGCGGGCGAGCCTGCCCGATGCGTCGATGACGAAGGTGCTGCGCTCGATGCCGCGAACCTTCTTGCCGTACATGTTCTTGATCTTGATGACGCCGAACCGGGTGCACAGCGTCTCGTCGGCGTCGGACAGCAGCGCGAAGGGGAATTGCATCTTCGCCTTGAAGCTCGCGTGCGACTTCAGCGAATCGCGGGAGACCCCGGCGACGACTGCGCCAAGCCTCGCGAACTTCGCGTGCAGGTCGCGAAACTGCATGCCCTCGGACGTGCATCCCGGAGTGTTGTCCTTGGGGTAGAAATAGAGCACGACCGGATGGCCGGCATGGTCGGAAAGCCGGAAGTCGCCGTCTGTGGACGGTATCTCGAAATCGGCGATGCGGGCATCGGTCATGGCAGGTTCCTCGAATGTCCGAGGGTCAGGCGGCTTCGCGCAGCGGGGCGTTCGCGAGAAACTCCTCACCCTGCACGAGCAGCGTTCCGGTCCGCCCGTCGATCGCGCCGGGGCCGACTTCGCAGCGCGGCAGGGCGAGTGGCTCGACGGCGTCGCGCAGTGCGCGCACCGGCCCCAGCATCCAGCCCTGGGCTCTCCATCCGGCCAGCAGTTGTTCGAAAGCGCCGGCAAGCCGTCCGCCTTCGAGCTCCGCGTGCAGCGTATAGACGTGGCCCGAGGCGCGCGGATCGCGCGTGCGCTCGAGGATGTGAGCAGCGACATTGTCCTCGGTGACGCCATCGACGCCGATCAGCTCGTCGAGCGTCGGCAGCGTCGTCGGGAACTGCGGGCAGCGGACCAGCTCGCCGCGCCACACCGGAAGGTGCGGATGCGTGCCGCGACCGTCGGAACAGTAGTCGAATCCGAGCTGCTGCGTGAGGCGCAGGGCATGCACGTTCATCTGCCAGCCGGCGGCACCGTGCGTGGTCGGCGGCCCGCCGAAGATCGAGGTGTAACGCGCGCAGGCCCGGTCCATCTCGCGGCGTGTCCACTCGGCATCGGCGGTGGCGATGCCGTCCTGCCAACGAATGTGGTCCCAGCAATGGATGCCGGTCTCGTGGCCCGCGTCGCGGACACCGCGCATGACGTCGGCGGCGCGTGCGCCGATGTCCGGCCCCGGCAGCAGCGTCCCGTAGAGGAGCGTCCGCAGCCCGTAGTGCTTGAGCACTGAAGTGCGGCGGACCTTGCCGAAGAAACCCGCGCGGAAGATCCGCTTGATCGCGCGTCCGGTATGGTCGGGGCCGAGCGAAAACAGGAACGTCGCGGCGATGCCGTGCCGGCCGAGAATCTCGACGAGCCGCGGCACCCCTTCGCGCGTGCCGCGCAGCGTATCGACGTCGACCTTGAGGCCCAGTCTCATTCGACCAGGGCGCGCGCGTCGGCGACGTGACCCCGGTACGCGTCGAAGATGCGCCGCAGCGCCTCTTCCATCGGGACGCGCGGGCTCCACCGCAGGTCAGCGCAGGTGTTGTCGATCTTCGGAACGCGGTTCTGAACGTCCTGGTAGCCATCGCCGTAGTACGACGCGGCGGTCGTGTCCACGACATGGACCGCGGCGGCGCTGTCGCGGTATTCGGGATACTGCGCTGCCATCGCGAGCATCATTCGAGCGAGTTCGCGCACTGAATAGTTGTTGGCGGGGTTGCCGATGTTGTAGATCTTGCCACCTGCGATCCCGTCCGGGTTGTCGATGATCTTCATCAGCGCCGCGATGCCGTCGTCGATATAGGTGAAGGTGCGCTTCTGCGTGCCGCCGTCGACCAGCTTGATCGGCTCGCCGCGGACGATGTGACCGAGGAACTGCGTGATCACGCGCGAGCTGCCTTCCTTGGGCGCGTTGATCGAGTCGAGGCCCGCGCCGATCCAGTTGAACGGGCGGAACAGGGTGTAATCGAGGCCTTCCTGCTGGCCGTAGGCGTGGATCACACGGTCCATCAGCTGCTTGGCGCAGGAATAGATCCAGCGCGGCTTGTTGATCGGTCCCAGCACCAGGCTCGAGCGCTCCGGATCGAACTCGGCATCGGCGCACATGCCGTAGACCTCCGAGGTCGACGGGAACACGACGCGCTTGCGGTGCCTGACCGCTGCCCGCACGATCGGCAGGTTCGCCTCGAAATCCAGCTCGAACACCCGCAATGGCTCGCGGACGTAGGTCGCCGGCGTCGCGATCGCGACCAGTGGCAGCACCACGTCGCATTTCTTGACGTGGTACTCGATCCACTCGCGGTTGATCGTGATGTCGCCTTCGAAGAAACGGAAGCGGGGCTCGCCGAGCAGATCCGCGATCCGGTCGGTCTGCATATCCATCCCGTGGATTTCCCAGTCGGTACCGGCGATGATCGCCTGCGACAGGTGGTGTCCGATGAACCCGTTGACGCCGAGGATGAGGATGCGCTTCATGTAAGGAGGAGATCCGGCGGCTGCTGGGGCCGGGATTGTACCGCGCCGGGGGGTCGGGCCGCCCCTCAGCGGCGCGAGCCGGGCGCTTCGCCGGGGCCGCCCGGGAGCGGCAACGGCGCATCGCCGAAGCGCTCGGCGAACATCGCCGGCGTATGGATGCGCCCGTCGATCTCCAGTGCGTCGATGCGCAGCATGCCGCCGCCGCCGCAGTGCGCGACGAGGTTGCCATGCGCGACCAGGAGCGCCGAGGCCGTGCGCACACCGGCGGAGGCGACGATGCGGGTGCGCAGCACGCGCGCGGGGCGCCCGGCGATCGTCGTGAGCGCACCGGGGTAGGGCGGCGCCACCGCGCGAACCAGGTCGTGGATCGTCGCCGCGGCCTGCGACCAGTCGATGCGGCCGTCGTCGGGCCCGCGCGCGCCGAAGTACGAGCCCTGCGCGACGTCGTTGCGCAGCCGGGGAGCGATCCCCGCCAGCAACGCGGGGAGCACGCCGTCGAGACAGATCTCCGCGGCGACCGTGACCTTGTCGAAGACCTCCTTCGCAGTATCGTCGGGCAGGATTGGCACCCTCTGCCGGGCGACGATGTCGCCGGCATCGGGCTTCGCTGCCATGTAGTGCAGCGTCGCGCCGGTGTGTCGCTCGCCGCGCAGCACGGCCCAGTTCACGGGCGCGCGCCCGCGGTAGTGCGGCAGCAGCGAGCCATGCATGTTGAGCGCTCCGCGTGCTGCCAGGGCGAGAAGCGGTGCCCCCAGCATGCGCCGGTAGTAGAAGCTGAAGATGAAATCGGGTGCGAGCGCGGCGACTTGCGCGACGACGTCGGGGCCGTTCGCATCGGCCGGGGCGATCCACGGCAATTCGAGGTCGGCGGCAACGTCGGCAACGCGCGTGAACCAGTGCGCCTCGGCGGGATCGTCCTCGTGGGTGACCACCAGCGGAACCTCGACGCCGTGGGCGCGCAGCACTCGCAGGCAGCGGGCTCCGACGTTGTGATAGGCGAAGACGAGCGCCCGGGTCATTGCGGGAAGCTGCTTGCGCTCAACGAGCGTCGCCACGCGGGGCCCGTTCGAGCTCGCGGGCGTCGATGGGCACGAGCCTGCGTTCGCCCTGCGCGTCCTCGTCGCGCCCGGCGTCGCGCTCGAGCACGGCGCGGATCACGTAGCTCGGCCGCGTGCGCACCTGCTGGTAGATACGGCCGACGTATTCGCCGAGCAGTCCCAAGCCGAACATGATCCAGCCGATCAGGAAGAACGAAAGTATGTCGCGATCCCACAGCGTCTTCAGGCCTTCGACGAAACCGCCGGCGATCGTGCGCTCGGTCATGACGACGGCGTAGAGCACGATGGAACCGAAGGCGACCAGCATCCCCAGCACCGAGAACAGCTGCAGTGGCACCAGCGAGAACCCGGTGACGAGGTCGAAGTTGAGCCGGATCAGGCGGTAGAGCGAGTACTTGGACTCGCCGGCAGCGCGCTCTTCGTGCTCGACGTCGATTTCAGTAGGGTGATGCGCGAACGTGTAGGCAAGCGCCGGGATATAGACGCTGACCTCGCGTGCGGCTGCCACGGCGTCGACGATGTCGCGGCTGTAGGCGCGCAGCATGCAGCCCTGGTCGGTCATCCTGATGCGGGTGATCCGCTCGCGCAGCCGGTTCATCATCCGCGATGCCATGCGCCGCCACCAGGCATCCTCGCGGTTGCGGCGCACGCCGCCGACGTAGTCCGCTCCCGCGTCCATCGCGGCGAGCAGCTTGACAATCTCCTCGGGCGGATTCTGCAGGTCGGCGTCCAGCGTCACGATGCGCTCGCCGCGCACCCGCGAAAATCCCGCGAGGATCGCGAGGTGCTGGCCGAAGTTCGCGTTGAACAGGATCACGCGCGTGACGTCGGGGCGGGCCGCGAACTGATCCTTCAGCATCGCCGCGGACCGGTCGCGACTGCCGTCGTTGATAAAGATCACCTCGTAGGGCAGGCCCAGGGCGTCGAGCGCCGGGTAGAGGCGGTCGAACAGCGCACGCAGGCCCGCCTCCTCGTTGAAGACAGGAACGACGACAGACAGCTGAGGTGCGCTCATGGTTGTCACCTCCGGTGCCCGGCGATGATCGCGGTGCAGGCCGCGCAGACGCGATCGACATCGGCCGTGCTCATCGCGGGATGCAGTGGCAGCGTGACGGTGGAGTCCGCGATGCGCTCGGCGTTCGGGAGGTCCCCGCGCCGGTAGCCGTACCGCCGTCCCAGCGTCGACAGGTGCAGTGCCTCGTAGGACACGCCGGTGGCGATGCCGCGCTCCGCCAGCATGTCGCGGAACGCCTTGCGCGACAGCGTCAATCGATCCAGCGGGAGCAGGATGTTGTACATGTTCCACGATTGGCCGTCACCGTCGGCCGGCCGTGGCGGCAGCACGCAGGCGGGATCGCTGGCGAAGCGCTCGAAATAGCGCACCACCAGCGCGCGACGCTGTTCGAGGAACGCGGGGAGGCGCTCGAGCTGCGCTACGCCGATCCTCGCGTTGACGTCGGGGAGGTTGAACTTGCCGCCAGGAAAGCCGACGTCGCGCGTGCCGTCCGGCAGTCGCTCGATGCCGTGGAAGCGCAGGACATCGACGCGGCGCGCCTCGTCGGCGTCGTTGCACACCAGCGCGCCGCCCTCGATCGACGTCATGTTCTTGTTCGGGTGAAAGCTGAAGGTCACTAGATCGCCGAACGCGCCCACCGGAATGCCCTTCCAGCGCGACCCGATCACCAGCGCCGCGTCCTCGATGATGCGCAGGCCGCGCGCGCGCGCGAGGGCGTGAAGCGCATCCATGTCGACCAGCGAGCCCGGCCAGTGGGTCGGAATGACCGCGCGCGTGCGCGGTCCGATGCGCGCCTCGACCTGCTCCAGGTCGATGTTGCGGGTCACCGGATCGCAATCGACGAACACCGGCGTCGCGCCGACCTTGACGATCATGTTGAGCACGGTGAAGAAGCTCTGGGCGCAGGTGATCACCTCGTCGCCCGGCCCGATGCCGGCGAGCTGCAGCGCGATTTCGACTGCCGCGGTCGCCGAAGTGACGGCACGGACCGGCCGGCCGGCGCAGAAAGCCGACAGCGCCGCCTCGAGACGCTCGACCCAGGGTCCACTGGAGATGTGCCCCGAGCGCAGCACGTCGCCGACCGCGGCGATGGTCGCTTCGTCGATGACGGGGCTTGCGAACTTCATCGCGGCGGCAGGGGCCATGGCGAGGCTCAGCTCTTCGCGACCAGCCACACGCCGACGATGATGAACCCGATGCCGAGCCAACGCTGGACGCTCACCGCTTCGCCGAACAGGTAGTGCGCGGCGATCGCATTGACGACGTAGCCCAGTGACAACATCGGATAGGCGAGCGAGACAGGGACGCGGGACAGACCGAGGATCCACACGACCAGGCTTATGGCGTAGAGAGC
>DASYXO010000025.1:0-3460 GCA_035934825.1 Casimicrobiaceae bacterium | reverse complement strand
GGGACGCACCACGGTTTCTAAACAGGGACGCACCACGGTTTCTAAACAGGGACGCACCACGTTTTCCCTCTGTTGAAGCGCCTGCGCACTACGGCTTGGAAAACGTGGTGCGTCCCTGTTTAGAAACCGTGGTGCGTCCCTGTTTAGAAACCGTGGTGCGTCCCTGTTTAGAAACCGTGGTGCGTCCCTGTTTTTGTTACGCGCGGCGCCAGGTGAGCCAGACTGTGGTCCACACGCCGCCACCGGCGGCGGCGAGCAGCAGCGCAAGGTCGGACAGTGCGAACGGCTTCCCCGCGAATAACCGGAAGGCTTCGCGCGTCACGTCGATCGCGGTGCCTGGCAGTGTCATCGCGAATCCGACGGCAGCAGCGGTCCACAGCGCGCCGACCACCGGCTTGCGCCACGCAAGCGGCCGCGCAGGCGCAGGTAGCGACGACATCACGCGCGCGGTGAAGCCGTCGTCCAGGAGGTAGGCGCCTGGGCGCTCGTGCGAGCGCTCGGCCAGCACGCGATCCAGCCAGTCGCCGGACATGAAGGCGTCGTCGGTGTTCGCGGGTCGGTTCATGCGTCGTGGCCTCGTTCGTCGGGCGCCCATGCCGCCATCGCGGCCTTGAGCTTCTGCTTCGCGCGCAGGATATGCGTCTTCACGGTACCCACCGGCATCCCGAGCACGTAGGCCGCTTCCTCGTGCGACAGGTCGTTGTCATAGCACTGGACAATCGCGGCGCGCTCCGGTTCTGACAATACACGCATCGCACGGTCGAGGTCGAGCCTCAGCGTGGCCGAGCGGGCGTGATCGCCGCCCGCATCTGCGTGATCGCCCTCCCGCTCCGGTTCGTCGTCCGCAACCTGAGCATCGCGATCGCCCAGCAACTCCTCGTGGCGCTTGCGCGCATGCGCCAGCCAGCAATTGGTCGCGATCCGGTAGAGCCAGGTCGAAAATCGCGCTTCCTGCCGGAAGGCTTTCAGATTGCGCCAGGCGAGCACGAACGTATCCTGCGCGAGATCGTCGGCCAGCGCGTGGTTGCCGGCGGTCAGCTTGCGCAGGCAAGCGCGCACCGCGGATTGATGCCGGCGCACCAGCTCCGCGAAAGCATGCCGATCGTCCGCGACGACGCAGCGCGCGATCAGCATCGCATCGGTAACGGCCCCCGTGGTGCCCGCTGCCATCGATCAGCGCAGGTCCCCGCGACCCGTTCCATCCGCCGCGAAATGTGCAGGAGCCGGTCGCAGTGGCGTAGCCATTGGGATCGCTGGGTACCATTCGACGTCGCTTCCCGGCCCTTCTGCGGCGCTCACGCGCCTCCCGCCGGGGGCCCAGGCGGGTCGCGGCGTCGCTCGGAGGCCCTGTCCTCGAAGAACCACAGAACGCAGTAGCCAAGGCCCAGGAACAACAGGACCAAGCCGACGCTGTTTGGCGTGCCGTCGTCGAACATCGAGAAGGCGGACAGGCCCAGGCCAACCGCAGTCAGGATGACGCCCTTGCGCAGGTCCGACCACGCGGTGCGGCGCTGCATCCGGCGCGCCTGGTCGTAAAGCGGCGCGCCGCCCGCAGCCTGCGGCGTCGCGGGGTTGGACATCGCATCGAACGATGCAGCGGGCGACGAACCTGCCGCCAGCGCCTCCATCGCCGCGGCTGGGGTGACCACGCCGCGTTCGGCGAGCTTCAGCATCGTCTCGTTGTGCATGCGCGTCTTTCGAATCTTGTACCAGATCAGCAAGGCGATGATCAGCAGTGGGACGAGGAAGACGACGGTTACGATCAGGAACGCGAACAAGGCGGTCGCCGGCGCATCGTGCGCGAACTGCTCGAAGGAATCGTAGTTGCGGTCGGTGCCGATGCCTCGGACGCGGATGTGGTTCTTGCCCTTCAGAAGTCCGATCGACACGTCCACGTCGGTATTGTCCTTGTCCCCCGCTTTCCCGGCGCCCGGGGAGGCGTCACCGGCGCCGGGGGACGCATCCGCGCCCGCGGGTGGCGACGAGGCAGACGACGCAGTGGCGCCGGTCGTTGCCGCAAGGGTCGGCTTGGCAGCGGCGGGAGGGGTCTGCCCCCCGTTGGCTTGGGCGACGACGACCCGTCCGTCGATGGAGGCGGCGCGCACCGCGTGAATGTGCGGCAACAGCCAGCAGGCGAGGCCCAGGGCGAACGCGGCGCCCAGCACCAGGCGGCGGATTGCGGCGGCCGGCCGCGTGGCGGACTGACGATGCATGAAGACTCCCCCGGATGACATGGCGGTTGGATGCGGCGACCCGGCCGGGCGGATTCACGCGCGGCGGCGGAACCACCGGGCCCGGCGCGCAGCCGAAGCTGCGCATACCCCATGCTATTATCGCCGCGACCTCCAATCGGCGGCAGCACGCCACTGTACGATCCTCTCGATGGCCGACGCCACACCCTCGCAACGCCTGCGCCGGGACTGCCGGACTCGAGCCGGCCTGCATTGCGCCTGATGATGCTGCGCCGCGGTACCGGCTTTCGCAGCGTCCTCGCGGCCCTGTTTCTGCTGATCGCCGTCGCGGTCCGGGCGCAGGACACCGGCACCGTCACCCTCAATTTCGTCAATGCCGACATCGACGCAGTGGTCAAGGCGGTCGGCGAAATCACCGGGCTCAACTTTCTCGTCGATCCGCGGGTCAAGGGCACGGTCAATATCGTCTCCGCACATCCGGTCCCGAAGTCCCTGGTCTACCCGACCCTGCTGTCGGCGCTGCGCATGCAGGGTTTCGCTGCGGTCGAGTCCGAGGGCGTCGTCAAGATCGTCCCCGAGGTCGACGCCAAGACGCAGGGCGGACCCGTGCAGCGGGGCGCGGTCTCCGCCGCGGGCGACCGCATCGTCACCCAGGTCATCGCGCTGCGGCACGAGTCGGCGGCGCAGATGGTGACGGTGCTGCGGCCCCTGATCTCGCCGTCCAACACGATCTCGGCCTACATCCCGAACAACGCGATCATCGTCACCGATTTCGCCGACAACCTGAAGCGCATCGACCAGATCATCACGTCGCTCGACCATCCGCCGGGCGAGCCGGTGCTGGTACACGTGAAGAACGCATCGGCGCTCGACATCGTGGCGATGTTGAATCGCCTGCTGTCGGACGCGCCGGGCCAGCCCGGAGCCGCGGCGGATGCGCAGCAGCGCGTCAGCCTGGTCGCCGATCCGCGCTCGAACAGCGTGATGATCCGCTCGGATAGCGCGGCGCGTACGGCCAGCGTGCGGCAGATGATCGCGCAGCTCGACACCCCGCAGCCGCAGGGTGGCAACGTCTACATCGTGTACCTGAAGAATGCCGAGGCGACGGAGGTGGCGCATACGCTGCGCGGGCTCTACGGCGGCGATCAGAGGTCGACATTGTCCGCGCCGGTCCCCGCCGCTGCGACGGGCGCCACGCCGTCGCTGCAGAACGCGGTCGCGGCGACCGCATTCGAAGGCTCCGCGGCTGCGACGTCGCCGCTGCAGGC
>DASYXO010000372.1:0-1951 GCA_035934825.1 Casimicrobiaceae bacterium | reverse complement strand
TTACGAAAACTTTCCCGTCGCCTCGGTGCTGCTCCCGCGCCGGTTCCGGCGCGCGGTCGTCGCAGTCTATCGTTTTGCCCGGGCGGCCGACGACATCGCCGACGAAGGCGGCGACCCGCCGCAGGCGCGGCTCGCAAAGCTCGAGCACTATGCGCGCGAGCTCGACGCGATCGGGCGCGGCGAAACGCCGCGCGATCCCCCTTTCGCCGAACTCGCCGCGGCGGTGCACGAGCACCGGCTACCGCTGGTTCCCATGCACGAGCTGCTGTCGGCGTTCTCCCAGGACGTCAGCGTGACGCGCTATCCGACCTACGATGCGCTGGCCGACTACTGCCGTCGCTCGGCCAACCCGGTCGGCCGGCTGCTCCTCGCGCTTTACGATCGCGACGACGACTCGAACCGCGCGATGAGCGACGCCGTCTGCACCGGCCTGCAGCTCGCGAACTTCTGGCAGGATATCGCCATCGACTGGGACAAGGGCCGCGTCTATGTTCCGCGCGAGGATCTCGAGCGCCATCGCGTGACCGAGGCACAGATCGCCAACGGCGTGTGCGACGAACGCTGGTCGCGCCTGATGCGCTTCGAAACCGGGCGCGCACGGGCGTTGCTTGCCGCGGGTCGCTCCCTGGTCGGCCACCTGCCATGGCAGGCTGGAATCGAGCTCGCCGCAGTCATCGCAGGCGGAGCGCGCATCCTGGAGCGCATCGACGCCGTCGGCGGCGACGTCTTCGCGCATCGTCCGACGCTCGGCGCGCGCGACTGGATCGTGGTTGCGGGCCGGGCGCTCGTGCCACGGCGCAAGCGCATGGCACCCGCGTCATGACCCCGGACGAGTACTGCGCGCGCAAGGCCGCCCAGAGCGGCTCGAGCTTCCATTACAGCTTCCGGCTGCTTCCGCCGGATCGGCGGCGCGCGATCACGGCACTTTATTCGTTCTGCCGCGAAGTCGATGACGTCGTGGACGAGGTCTCGGAACGAGCCGTCGCGCGGGCCAAGCTCGCCTGGTGGCGCAGCGAGGTCGCCGCGATTTACACCGGGACGCCCTCGCATCCGGTGGCACGGGCGCTCGCGGCCAGCAACGAGCGCCACCCGCTGCCCGAGGCGCTGCTGCAGACCGTGATCGACGGCATGGAGATGGATCTCGACCAGGTCCGCTATGCCGACTTTGTCGCCCTCGAGGCCTACTGCAACCGCGTCGCAGGTGTCGTCGGACTGATGTCGGCGGAAATCTTCGGCTATGCGGACCCCGCCACGCGCGACTACGCGCGCGACCTCGGGATCGCGTTCCAGTTGACCAACATCATCCGCGACGTCGGCGAGGATGCGCGAAGGGGACGAATCTATCTGCCGCAGGACGAGCTCGCCCGCTTCGGTGTCGCGGCCGCCGACGTGCTGCGCTGCCGGAACTCGTCGCAGTTCGCCGCGCTGATGGGCATGCAGGTCGGGCGCGCGCGCGCCTGGTACGATCGCGCGCTGTCGAAGCTGCCGGCGCGCGATCGCCACGCGCAGCGTGCGGGACTCGCAATGGCGGCGATCTACCAGGCGCTGCTCGGCGAGATCGAGCGCGACGGCTACCGGGTGCTCGACCGGCGGATCGCGCTCACGCCGCTGCGCAAACTCTGGATCGCGACGAGGACCGCTTGGACGACGCGATCGCCGTAATCGGCGGGGGCTGGGCGGGCTGCGCGGCCGCCGTCGAGCTTGCCAGGCGCGGCCATCGCGTCGCGATCTTCGAGGCCGCGCCGGTACTCGGAGGACGCGCCCGCCGCGTGATGCGCGACGGCCTGCCGCTGGACAACGGCCAGCACCTGCTGCTCGGCGCCTACGCGACGACCCTGGCGCTCGCCGAACTGCTGCGCACGCCTTCGGACGGCCCTGCGTGGTCGGCATCGCGGCTCGCGTTGCGTCCGCTCTCGCGCGACCAGGGCAATGCGCTGTCGCTCACGGCGCG
>DASYXO010000353.1:0-2301 GCA_035934825.1 Casimicrobiaceae bacterium | reverse complement strand
GCGCGATGCAGCCGACATGCTGCGGCGCGCCGACGCGATCTTCATCGACGAGTTGCGGAGCGCCATCGACGAGCGCGGTGAGTCGTGGTACGACAAGACCTCGCAGGCGTTCGCGGTGTTCCTGCCGATACGCTCGGTCGGCGTGATGGGCGACGGGCGCAGTTACGAGCATGCGATCGCATTGCGCGCGGTGCAGACGGCCGATTTCATGACCGCGCACTGGGCGCCGCTGCCGCACGACCTGATCGCCCGCGTCTCCAACCGGATCACCAACGAAGTGCGCGGCGTCAATCGCGTCGTCTACGACGTTTCCAGCAAGCCGCCTGCGACCATCGAGTGGGAGTAGCGAGCAGCGGGAACGCGGCTCGGGGCCGCCGGTCGCCTCGGGCGCAGCGCCGGGGGCCGACCAGTCGCCCATCGAACGCTGCGCCGCGCCCGGCTGCGGCTTGCCCGCCGCGAGACGAACGCCGAGAATGACGGCCATGCCTCGCAGACGGAACCCGGACCGGGCCGCATCGACGGCCGGGCGCAGCGGCGATGCCGCTCAAGGACACGTCGCGCCGCCGTGGTTCGCGCCCGCGCTGCCTCCCCGGAAGCAATTCATATCGCGGGTCAGGCGGGCGGCGAAGTACGCGTTCTCGCTGGTCGTCGCCACGCTCGCGATCGGCATGGTCGGCTATCACGCGCTCGAAGGACTGTCGTGGCTCGACGCATTCCACCAGGCGGCGATGCTGCTGTCGGGCATGGGGCCCGTCGTCGACGTGAAGACCACTGCCGGCAAGGTCTTCGACGGCGTCTACGCGCTGTTCTGCGGCGTCATCCTGCTCGCCGCCACCGGCTTGATGTTCGCGCCGGTGCTGCACCGGCTGCTGCACCGGTTCCACATCGAAGACGCCGCCGGGCGATAGCGCCGGCCGGGCTCGAACGCTGCATGCAGCCGGAAGGCGATCCAGGCGAAATCGGAAAGGGCGTCCTGCGAGAGCGCCGTGCCCGCTGACAGCAGGCCGCAGGCATGCCATTGGCCGACCCCGCGGTGCCTGTGGCACCATGTCCTCCGATGCCGCGAAACGACGAATGCCGGCTCCATGGCCCCGCGGGACGGGACCGGACGGAGCGATTGATGTGAGCGAGCTCGAGCGGATGGCCGAGGCGCTCGAGCTCGCGCGCCGGGCCGCGACCCGCGGCGAGGTGCCGGTCGGGGCCATCGTCGTATGCGATGGCGACGTCATCGGCCGTGGCGGAAACGCGCCGATCGCCGCGAACGATCCGACCGCGCACGCCGAGATCGCCGCACTGCGCGAGGCGGGCGCAGCGCTCGGCAACTACCGGCTTCGCGGCTGCGAGATCTACGTGACGCTGGAGCCCTGCGCGATGTGCGCGGGCGCCATCATGCACGCGCGGCTGTCGCGCCTGGTGTTCGGCGCCTACGACCCCAAGACCGGCGCCTGCGGCTCGGTCGTGGACCTGTTCGCGGACCCGCGCCTCAATCATCATACGAGGGTCGTCGGCGGCGTGGCGGAGGAAGCCTGCGCGTCGCTGCTTACGGAGTTCTTCGCGGCGCGACGCTGAGCGCCCGCGTAGTCGCCATGCGCTTCGACATCCTCGCGCCCGCAGGCTTTGCGACCGACCCGGCGGCGCTCGCGCGCGCGGTCGCGCGACTGTCGGGCCTCGGTCACAGCGTCCATCTCGACGCGACGGCCGAGAGCCGCTGGCAGCGATTTTCCGCGCCCGACGATGCGAGGCTCGCCGCGATCGGGCGCATCGCCGCCGATCCCGATGCCGATGTCGCGCTGATGCTGCGCGGAGGCTATGGATTGACCCGCATCGTCGACCGCATCGATTTCGACGCAGTCGGACGCAGCGGCAAGCGCTGGCTCGGGCATTCGGATTTCACGGCGTTCCAGCTTGCGGCGCTGGCGCGGGCGGGAATGGTCACGTACGCAGGCCCGATGGCGTCCTACGATTTCGGAGCGGAGCAGCCTTCGGTCTTCACGTTCGAGAACTGCTTCGGCGTGCTGGGCAATCGCGAGTGGATCGTGGAATGCGCGCTGGATGGCCCCTCGCAGGTCGAGTGCTCGGGCGTGCTGTGGGGGGGCAACCTGGCGATGGTCGCGCATTTCGTCGGCACGCCGTACCTGCCGGAAATTTCCGGCGGCATCCTGTTCCTCGAGGATGTCGCCGAGCATCCTTATCGCGTCGAGCGCATGCTCTACCAGCTGCTCCACGCAGGCGTGCTCGCTCGCTCGCGGGCGGTGCTGCTCGGCGCGTTCACCAGGTACGAGCTCAACGTCAACGACGGTG
>DASYXO010000351.1:0-5905 GCA_035934825.1 Casimicrobiaceae bacterium | reverse complement strand
TCGATCAGGTCGAATCGGGGCAGTCCGGAGAAATCGAGCAGCGGATTGTTCGTGGTCACGGTTGTCGCTCAATGGTTTCAGCGCGCATGCCGCGAACGGGCGGCGGCAGGGAGGCGGCGGCGGCTGGTCGGGGGATCTGCGAAGTGCCGGCGATCTCCGGACTCCGGTCGCGCGCAATTCACGTGCCCGCGTCCGCAGAAGCGGGTCCCGTAGCGAGCCGGGAAGAACCGGTGAGCATTGCGTCGAGCGCCCGCAGGTCGTCCGGGGTACCGACGTTGGCCCAGGCGCCCTCGTAGTACTCTCCCGACACGAGACCGCGGTCGATCCAGTCGCGGTAGAGCGGCAGCATCTTCAACCCGACGCCGCGCGGCATTCCGGCGAACAGCGCGGTGTCGTAGACGCCTATGTTTCCGAAGGTCAGGCGGTCTTCCGCCGCCAGCGCGAGCCGGCCGCGCCGGAGGGCGAAATCGCCTTCCGGGTGATACGGCGGATTGGGGACCATCACCAGGTGCGCGCGGGCGGCGGCAGGATCGGCCGCCATTGCGTCGATCCGCGCCACGAGGGTTGCGTAGTCGAATCGTGTCCAGACGTCGCCCGAGACGATCAGCACCGGACCCGGGCCGAGCAGCGGGATCGCGGTTGCGACGCCACCGGCGGTCTCGAGCGGCTCCCGCTCGCGCGACCAGCGGATGCGCACGCCGAAAGCCGTGCCATCGCCGAGCGCGGCCATCAGCAGGTCGCCGTCATGCGCAACGTTGATGACGATGTCGGAGAATCCGGCGCGGGCGAGGGCCTCGATCTGCCAGACGATCAGCGGCCTGCCTCCGGCGCGAAGCAGGGGCTTGGGCGTGCCGTCGGTCAGCGGCCGCATGCGCTCGCCGCGCCCGGCGGCCAGGATCATCGCAATGGTCATCGATGCTCCGCGGCGTCCTCTGGCTTCAGAGCGAATGCACGAAACCGGGAGCGCCGCCTTCCAGGGAATCCAGGAGGCGGGACAGCGCGGCGAACTCGCGGTAGCGCGCGCATGCGCGCCGCAGATAGCGCAACACGCGCGGCATGTCGTTCACGTACTGATCCTTGCCGTCGCGGTGGTTCAGGCGCGCGAAGATGCCGAGGACCTTGAGCTGGCGCTGAATGCCCATCCACTCGTAATCGCGCCAGAACTGCGCGAAGTCGGCCGCTATGGGCAGTCCGGCCTTGCGTGCGCGCTCCCAGTAGCGGATCGCCCAGTCGAGCTCGCGCTCCTCGCCCCATTCGACGTAGGCGTCGCGCAGCAGCGACACGAGGTCGTAGGTGATCGGACCGAGCACCGCATCCTGGAAGTCGAGGACGCCCGGGTTGGGCGTGCACAGCATCAGGTTGCGCGAATGATAGTCGCGGTGCACGTAGACCCGGGGTTGCGACAGCGTGTTCGCGATCAACGCTGCGAAGGCGGCATCGAGGGTCGCGCGCTCGGCTGGCGCCGGCGTTCGGCCGACGTGCCGCGCGACGTACCAGTCCGGGAACAGCATGAGCTCGCGCCGCAGCAGGGCTTCGTCGTAGGGCGGAAGCTCGCCTTCGCGTGTCGCAGCCTGCCAGCGGATCAGCGCGTCGAACGCATCGAGATAGAGCGCGTGTGCGCTCGCGTCGTCGAGCGCCGACGCGTAGGTCGTGCTGCCCAGGTCGGTCAGCAGCAGGAACCCGTGTTCCAGGTCGGAAGCGAGCACGCGGGGCGCGTGCACGCCGGCCGCCCCGAGCAGCTTCGCGACGTGCACGAACGGGCGGCAATCCTCCTGCGGCGGGGGCGCGTCCATCGCGATCAGCGTCGCGAAGCCTGGCGCGCGCTCGCAAGGCGCTGCGAGCGACACGCGGAAGTAGCGACGGAAGCTCGCGTCGGACGATGCAGGCGCGATCGCGAAATCGGGCAGGCGCAGCGTCGAATCGAGCCAATGGCAAAGCGCGTCTTGCCGCGGGTCCGCGGACGAATCGGAGGACATCGGAGGTCGGGCGTCGGTGTGGGGCCCGGTCGGGCCGCATCGCGGCGCGGGCGGATGGCACAACGCCGGGCTAGAATGCGCGGATTCTAGCAAACCGCCGTACCTGCGTTTCCTTCGATGAAGCTACCCGCCGGCCCGATCGCCGCCTGGGCCATACTGGTCGCCGTGTCGGGTGGATCGCGGGCACTTTGCGCGCAAGGTCTCGTTCTCAGGCTGGCGCCCGAGATCGCGATGCCCGAGCAAGCCGCGACGACGCCGGCACCCGGGGCGCCTGGTGCCGGAGTCGCCGTCGCGCCGGGCGGCCTGTCCGCGGGTGCGCCCCACGGGACGCTGTTCCTGCGCGCCGACCGGCTCGAGGGTGACAACCAGCGTCTGACCGCCGAGGGTCACGTCGAGTTGCGCACCCGCGATGAAACTGTGCTGGCCGATCGATTGTCGTACTCGATCGGCGATCAGACGATCTTCGGCAAAGGGGACGTCGTGTTGCGCCGCGGGCTCGACTGGATCGCCGGGCCGGAGCTTCAGTACAAACGCGATACCCAGACGGGTTTCTTCAAGTCTCCCAGCTATTTCATCTCCGAGGCGAACGGGCGCGGCGTTGCGTCCGAGATCCGCTTTCTCGGTCCGGATCGCTACGAGGCGACCGATGCGAGCTACACCACCTGCATCGCACCGAATCCCGACTGGTACCTGCGTGGCAGCGAGATCGAGGTCGACGACCTGCGCAAGGTCGGCACCGCGCACGGCGCGTCGGTGCATTTTCTCGATGCTCCGGTCCTCTATGCGCCATGGCTCGAGTTCCCGCTGTCGAACGAGCGCAAATCCGGGTTCCTGACCCCCACGCTGGGCTCGACCGGGGTGCGCGGTCTCGAGATCGCCGCGCCCTACTACCTGAACCTCGCGCCGAACTACGATGCGACGCTGACCCCGCGCCTGATGAGCAAGCGCGGCCTGATGCTCGGTGTGCAGTTTCGCTACCTGCTGGGGGGCGCCGATGCGGCACTCGGCCAGTCGACCGGCGAGATCGACGCCGAGTACCTTCCGCACGACCGCGTTACCGGGGACAACCGCTACGCGCTGACATGGACGCACAGCGATCAGTTCGCGCCGTGGCTTTCCGGGTTCTGGAACCTGAACAAGGTTTCGGACAACACGTACTTCGCGGATTTCGCCGATCGCATCTCGGTCACCTCGCAAAAGTCGCTCCCGCGCGACGCCGGCCTGCAGGCGACCCGCGGGCCATGGTCGCTGCTCGCGCGCGTCCAGAGCTTCCAGACGCTGCAGGATCCGAGTGCGCCGGTGGTACCGCCCTACAACCGCCTGCCGCAGATCCTCGGCTCGCTGCGCGACACCGACTGGCTGGGGCTCACGTGGAGCGGCACCGCCGAGTACGCGCGCTTCGCGCAGCCCGCGCTCGCGCCGACCGGCGATCGCTTCGTCCTCTATCCGACCGTGTCGTGGAGCCGGCAGGGGCCGGCCTGGTTCTTCGCCGCCCGCACCGGCCTGCACCTGCGCGAATACTCGCTCGACAGCCCGACGACCGCGCTGCCGGCCCGCCACCTGAGCTATGCGATTCCGATCACCAGTCTCGATGCGGGACTGGTCTTCGAGCGCCAGCTCGAAGTCGCCAAAATGCCGCTCACGCAGACATTGGAACCGCGTGCCTACTATGTCTACGTTCCCTATCGCAGGCAGGACAACGCACCGGTGTTCGATACCGCGCTCGACGACTTCAACTTCTCGCAGCTGTTCTCCGCCAATCGCTACATCGGCAGCGATCGCATCGGCGACGCGAACCAGATGACGATGGCGCTGACGTCACGGTTCCTCGACGGGGAAACTGGCGGCGAGCGCCTGCGCCTCGCGGTCGGCCAGCGCTTCTACTTCGAAGACCAGCGCGTCAACCTGAGCGAGCCGCTGCGTTCCGCATCGACATCGGACTTTCTCGCGTCGGCCGAAGGACGGCTGTCCGACGCGTGGTCGCTGGCGAGCCTGCTGCAGTACAACCTCGACGGACGCCAGATCGAGCGCCTGAACGCAGGATTCCGTTACACGCCATCGATCGGGCACGCGTTCAATGCCACCTGGCGCTACACGCGCTCGATCGTCGACCCCACAGGGGCGCTCGAGCAGATCAAGCAAATCGACCTGTCGGGGCAATGGCCGGTCGCCGACAACTGGACGCTGGTCGGTCGCTGGAACTACTCGGTATCCGACCGCAAGACGCTGGAGGCCGTCGCGGGCATCGAGTACAATCGCGACTGCTGGGTGCTGCGCGTCGTCGGCCAGCGGTTGACGACGACGACGCAACAGGCGACGACATCGGTGTTCGTGCAACTCGAGCTGAACGGCCTCGCACGAGTTGGCACCAGCCCGCTCGAACTCCTGCGCCGCAGTGTGCCGGGCTACACGCCGACGAACGACGCTTCATCGCGCGACCGTGGCCTGGGGCCGCTTCCCGAATTCTAGAATATCAGGAGTGATCCGATGGCCTGTCGCCGTCCGTGGTTCGCGTTGCTCGTCGGGTTTCTCGCCCTCGTCGCCGGCGCCGCGACCGCGCAGGAGCCCGCGCGCCAGGGCGCAACTGCCGCCGTCGTTCCGCTCGACCGGGTCATCGTCGTGGTCAACGACGAGGCGCTCACCCAATGGGACCTGAACGAGGAGCGGCGGGTTTTCCTCGAACAGCTGAAGGCGTCGAACGTCACCCCGCCGCCCAACGACGTGCTGGACAAGCAGGTGCTCCAGCGCCTGATCATCGAACGCGCCCTGCTGCAGTATGCCAAGCAGTCCGGGATCCGCGTCGACGACACGACGGTCGAGCGGACCATTCTGCGCGTGGCTCAGGAGAACAAGCTCTCGCCCGAGGAGTTCCGCAAGGTGCTCGAGAAGGAGAACATTCCCTACGCGAACTATCGCGACGACCTGCGGCGGCAGATCATCGTCCAGCGCGTGCGCGAGCGCGAGGTGGACAGCAAGGTGATGGTGACCGACGCCGAGGTCGACAACTACCTGGCGACGGTCGCGTCGCAGGCGGGCGGCGACAGCGAGTACCACCTTTCGCACATCTACATTACCGTGCCGGAGCAGGCCACGCCCGCCGTCGTCGATGCCAGTCGCAAGCGCGCGGAGGCGGCTCTCGACGCGATCAAGGCGGGCAAGAGCTTCGGCGAGGTGGCGGCGACGTATTCCGCCGCGCCCGATGCATCGTCGGGCGGTGACCTAGGCTGGCGCACCAGCGCGAGGCTGCCCACCGTGTTTGCCGATGTCGTGCGTACGCTGAAGCCTGGCGAGGTCTCCGGCATCCTGCGCAGCCCTGCGGGCTTCCACATCGTCAAGCTCCTCGAGATCCGGAGCCACAACCAGCCGACCATCGTCGAGCAGACTCATGCGCGGCACATCCTGGTCAAGGTCAACGAATCGACTTCGGAAGCGGAAGCGAAGGCCAGGATCGAGCGGCTGCGCGAGCGCCTGATCGCCGGCGCGAAATTCGAGGACATCGCGCGAGCCAATTCCGAAGACGCCTCGGCGGCCAAGGGCGGCGACCTCGGATGGCTTTCGCCAGGCGATACCGTACCGGATTTCGAGCATGCGATGGACAAGCTCAAGATCGGCGAGATTTCCGAGCCGGTGCGCTCGCCTTTCGGATGGCATCTGATCGAGGTGCTCGGACGTCGCAAGCAGGACATCACCAAGGAGCGCGAGCGCGAGCAGGCACGCCAGGCGATACGCCAGCGCAAGAGCGATGAGCAATGGGACGAATTCATCCGGCAGCTGCGCGACCGTACCTACGTCGAGTACAAGACCGACGATCGCTGAAGAATCGGGGTCGGAGCAGAAAATGGGGTCAGAGCGGTAATATCGCGGCAACACAGAAAATGGGGTCAGAGCCGTAATATTGGGGAGGAACGTCGTTCCGATATCCGCGTCCG
>DASYXO010000341.1:0-5883 GCA_035934825.1 Casimicrobiaceae bacterium | reverse complement strand
GGTCTCGGACTCTACGCCATCCACGACGACGAGGATGCCGCGGAGGTGATGGGCGTCCCGACCTATCGCTACAAGCTCGTCGCCTTCGCGATCTCCTGCGCGCTCGCCGGCGCCGCAGGCGGGATCCAGTCGCTGTTCGTCTCCTATGTCACGGCGGGCAGCACATTCAACATCACGGTCCCGCTGACCGTGATATTGATGAGCGTCCTGGGCGGGACGCGCCACTGGGCAGGGCCCGCGCTGGGTGCGACGGCGATCACGTTGCTTCTTTACGCCTCGACGGCCGCCGACCAGGCCGTGATGGGCAAGGCGGCGACCGGCGCGATTCTGGTCGCCGCCGTGCTGTTCATGCCCAACGGCATCCTGGGTTTACGCAGGCGCGGAACACCTGCGCGACCCGCAGTGCCGCCGCCGGATGCGCTGCCGGTCTTCGCCCGCAGGGAGACCGCGCGGCGCGCAGGCGAAACCCTGCTGTCGGTCAGGGGCCTCCATAAGTCGTTCAAGGGCGTCTGCGCCCTCGCCGGCGTCGACCTCGACCTGCGCGAGGGCGAGATCATGGGTATCCTCGGCCCCAATGGCTCGGGAAAATCGACGCTGATCAATGTCATCAGCGGCCACTACCGCGCCGACGCGGGAAGCCTGCGCTTCGCCGGCACCGAGCTCGCCAGCCTGCCCGCACACCGGATCGCCCGCGCCGGCATCGCTCGCACCTACCAGATTCCGCGGCCTTTCCCGAAGCTGCCGGTGCGGGACAACGTGGCGCTGACCGCGATGTTCGGCACCGCCGCGCTCGATCGCGCCGGCGCCGACACTGCGGCCGATCGCTGGCTCGAATTCACGGGCCTCGGCGGTCGAGGCCCGCTGCGCCCTGGTGAGCTCACGCTGCACCAGACCAAGTTCCTGGAGCTTGCGCGCGCCCTCGCCGCCAGGCCGCGGTTGCTGATGCTCGACGAGGTGCTGTCGGGGCTGACCCCTGCCGAGATCGACGAGGCCGTCGAGCTTATCCGCGGCATCCGCGACCAGGGCACGACGATCCTGCTCGTCGAGCACGTGATGCGCGCGATCACCGCACTGTCCGACCGCA
Source organism: Casimicrobiaceae bacterium (assembly GCA_035934825.1). GTDB lineage: Bacteria > Pseudomonadota > Gammaproteobacteria > Burkholderiales > Casimicrobiaceae > VBCG01. The sequence continues at coordinate 4,799 of DASYXO010000341.1, read as the reverse complement.
TCGTCGTGCTCGACCAGGGACGCGTTCTCGCGCAGGGCGCGGCCTCCGAAGTGATGGCGCGCGGCGATGTCGCCATCGCGTACCTCGGGGCAGCACATGCTTGAGCTGCGCGACCTGCGCGTCGAATACGGCGCGGCGCCCGCGCTGTGGGGCGTGTCGCTCGCGATTCCGGAGCGCAAGCTGGTATGCATCGTCGGCCCGAATGGCGCCGGAAAGACCACGCTGATCAACGCGATCGCCGGACTGCACGCTGCGAAATCCGGACGGATCACCATGGACGGAACCGACATGACGTCGCTTCCGTCGCACCGCTACTGCAGCGCGGGGATCGCGATCGTTCCCGAGGGCCGGCGGCTGTTCACGCGGATGAGCGTGCGCGAGAACCTCGAGGTCGGTGGGTACACCCGCGCCGCGCGCAAGGACCGCGACCGCTCGCTCGACTACGTCTGCACGCTGTTTCCCGCGGTGCGCGACAAGCTTGGCGCGGTCGCGGGATCGCTGTCCGGCGGACAGCAGCAGATGGTGGCGATCGGCCGCGCATTGATGGCCAGGCCGCGACTGCTGCTGCTCGACGAGCCTTCGCTGGGCCTTTCCCCGCTGGTCGTGCAGGCAATGTTCCGCGCGATTCGCGAGATCAATGCGACCGGTACCACGGTCCTCCTAGTCGAGCAGAACGTGGCCAGGGCCCTCGAGATCGCCGACTTCGCCTACCTGCTCGAGGAGGGCCGGATCGTCGCCGAAGGCGCCCCGGACGTCCTGTTTAACAATCCCCAACTGCGCCGTGCCTACCTCGGTATCGTGTCAGGGGATTGAATCGTCGCGACTCCCGCCTGGCGCCTGCCAAGGCACGAGCGACCACACGAGGACCCAGGCATGACCAGGCAGACAGTCGGCATCATCGTCGGCAGCAACCGGCGCGAGTCGATCAACCGGCGACTGGCGCTGGCGCTGGCGAAGCTCGCCTCCGACCGGCTCGATTTCACGTGGGTGCGCATCGATGACCTGCCGATGTACAACCAGGACCTGGAGGGCGCTCGCCCCGAGGTCGTGGGGCGATTCACCGCCGAGGTCGGCGCGCTGCGAGCGCTGCTGTTCGTGACTCCCGAGCACAACCGTTCGCTCCCTGCCGTCCTCAAGAACGCGATCGACTGGGGATCGAAACCGAACGACAAGAGCGTCTGGCGTGGCAAGACTGCGGCGATCACCGGCACCGCCAACGGCGGGATCGGCACTGCGATCGCTCAGCAACACCTGCGCGCGATCCTGGGCGACCTCGGAGTGACGGTGATGGGGGGCGAAGCCTACATCACGTTCAAGCCCGAGCCCGTCGATGACCACGGCAACTTCCTGGACGACAGCAGGCGCAGCTTCTGCGGCGCCTACATGGACCAGTTCGTCGCGCTCGTCACGCGGATGGCGGCGCCGGCCGCAGGATGATGCTCAGAACGCGACCCTGCCGCGGCCCTTGAGATGCAGGATGTCACGGGCCTCGTCCGGCGTCGCGACCTCCAGCGACAGGGCCTCGATGACCTGGCGGATGCGGCGGACCTGCGCGGCGTTGCTCTGCGCGATGCGCCCGGGCCCGTCCCACAGCGAATCCTCGAGGCCGACACGCACGTGCGACCCCATCGCGGCGCCGATCGTCGCCAGCGGGATCTGATGGCGCCCCGCGCCAAGGATCGACCACTGGTAGTCGTCGCCGAACAGGCGGTCTGCCGTGCGCCGCATGTGCATCAGGTCCTCCGGATGCGGGCCGATGCTGCCGAGCAGGCCGAACACGCTCTGCACCAGGAACGGCTTCGGCACCAGCCCGCGATCGACGAAATGCGCGAGGTTATAGAGATGCGAGATGTCGTAGCACTCGAACTCGAAGCGCGTTCCGTGCTCGCCGCAATGGCGCAACACGTACTCGATGTCGCTGTAGGTGTTCTTGAAGACCAGGTCGCGGCTCTTCTCCAGGTGCTCGCGCTCCCAGGCATGCCGGAACTCGCGGAAGCGTTCCAGCATCGGGTAGAGGCCGAAATTCATCGATCCCATGTTGAGCGATGCGACCTCGGGACGGAACCGGAGCGCCGGCTGCAGGCGCTCGGCCACCGTCATGTGCGGGCTGCCTCCGGTCGTGATGTTGATCACCGCATCGGTGCCGTCCTTGATGCGCGGGAGGAAGCGCGCGAACACATCAGGGTCCTGCGTCGGGCGACCGTTGTCCGGATCGCGCGCATGCAGGTGCAGGATCGCAGCCCCGGCTGCGGCCGCCCCGAGTGCCGCGTCGGCGATCTCGTCGGGCGTTACCGGCAGGTGCGGCGACATCGACGGCGTGTGTATCGCACCGGTGACTGCGCAGGTGACGATGACCTTGCGTGCATGTGCAGCCATGATGGAGTCCCGGGACTGGCAGGCGTTACAGGTACTCGACGTTGCCGTCGACGCTGATTGCCTGGCCGGTAACGTTGCGCGCCGCAGGCGAGCTGAGAAACAGGGCCATCGCCGCCACGTCGTCGGCGCTGACCATGCGGCGCAGCGAAACCTTGCGCAGGTACTCGTCGCGCATCGCCTCGAAGCTGACCCCCAGCGTCCTGGCGCGTGCGTCGATCACCCGATCGATGCGGTCGCCTTCGACGACCCCGGGAAGGATCGCATTCGCGCGGATGCCGGCAGGCCCCAGCTCGATCGCCAGCGACTTGACCATCCCGACGATCGCCCACTTCGCCGCCGCGTACGGCGTGCGCCAGGCGTAGCCCAGCCTGCCCGCGACCGACGACATCGCGATCACGCAGGGATTGTCGGTCGACGCCTTGAGCAGGGGCACCGCCCTGCGCGCGAAGTAGTACTGGCCGTTGAGGTCGACGTCGATCGTCCGTTGCCAGTCGTCCGGATCCAGCTCGTCGATGCCACCGGTCGGGCCGGCGATGCCCGCATTGTTGACCAGGACATCGAGCCCCCCGAATGCGCGCGCCGCGCCCTCGACGACGCGGTCGACTTGCGCTCGATCCGCGGCATCGGCCACACTCGCCACGATTCCGGAAACCTCGGTGGCGATCCTGCCGACCGCGGCCCGGTCGATATCGCAGATGCAGACGCGCGCGCCGGCGGCGTGAAAGGCTCGCGCGATCGCCGCCCCGATGCCGGCGGCGCCCGCCGACACCAGCACCCGCAGCCCGGGCGGCGGACGCAGCCGGTCGACGATGCTGGTGGCATCGACGTCGCTCACTTGTACCGGGCCGCGAGATGGTCGACGCCCCGGGCGAGCATCGCGAGGTCCACACCGACGGCCGTGAACAGGGATCCCGCGTCGATGAAGCGCCGGATCAGCGGGTCGTCAGTGGTCAGGATGCCGGGGGCCTTGCCTGCCTTGCGGATGCGGCGCAGGGCATCGTCGATGGCCGGCAGCACCTTCGGATTGGCGATCTCCCCGACGTAACCCATCGATGCGTGCAGGTCAGCGGGGCCGATGAAGATGCCGTCGATGCCGTCGACCGCCGCGATCGCCTCGATGTGACCCAGCGCTTCCTCGGTCTCGACCTGGACCAGCACGCACAACTCGTCCTGCGCGCGCGTTGCGTAGCCCTTGATCCGGCCGAAGCGCGTCGCGCGCGTCATGCCGCCGACGCCCCGGATGCCCGCGGGCGGGTAGCGCGTCGCGGCCACGGCAGCCCGCGCCTCGCCTGCGCTCTGCACGTAGGGAATCAGCAGAGTCTGCGCGCCGATGTCGAGCACCCGCTTGATCGTCACCTTGTCGTTCCAAGGCACGCGAACCACCGAAGAAATCGGATAGGCGGCTGCCGCCTGAAGCTGCGCGACCAGCGACTCGAGATCATTGGGCGAATGCTCCATGTCGAGGAGCAGCCAGTCGAAGCCCGCGCCGGCGACCACCTCGACCGCGTAATGACTGGAAAGACTGCACCAGAGGCCGATCTGCGACCGGCTGGCGGCGAGCCCGCGCTTGAAGTGATTCACAGGCAGGTCCATGGGGCCCCCGTTGTCATCGTGCAGGGGATTCTCGCACCAGTCGCCCGATATCCGAAACGGCCCGCTGGTGCAGCGCCTTGATTTGCCGCAAGACGTCGATCGGATTGCATCACGCGTTTCGCACCGGGCATCCGGGGCCCTGGCGATCGCAGTGCCCGAAGCATCGCGCCAGGCCGGCATCACGCCCCGCAGCGGCGGCGCTACTGGCGCTCGATGTGGGCGCGCTCGATCACCTTGCGCCACTTCTCGATATCATCGCCGACCAGTATGCCCATCTGCGCAGGCGTGCTGCCGCGCGCGACGACGCCCTGCAGCGCGAGCTTCTGCTGGACTTCTGGCGCAACGAGCGCCTGGTTGACTGCCTGGTTCAGGCGCTCGATGACTTCGCGCGGTGTCTTCGCCGGTGCGGCGATCGCATTCCACGACGACGCCGTGTAGCCGGGCACCCCGGCCTCGCCGGCGGTCGGCACGTCGGGCAGGCCAGGATAGCGCCGGTCCGAGGCAACCGCGAGGATCTTCACTGCACCGCTTCTCGCTTGCTGAACGATCGGCGCCAGCATCTCGAAGCCGATCTGCACTTCATTGCTGCGCAGCGCCTCGATCACCGCCGGACTGCCCTTGAACGGGACGATGGTTGCGACCATTCCCGTCATCGACTTGAACAGCTCGGCCGCCAGGTTCTGCGTGCTGCCGATGTTGATCGTGCCGATGTCGAGCTTGCCTGGATTCGCCTTCGCGTAGGCAATCATGTCGCTCAAGGAATCGATGTGAGAATCGCGACCGGCAACGATGGCAACGTCGAAGAATCCGAGCGTGGAGACCGGCGCAAG
>DASYXO010000037.1:0-13008 GCA_035934825.1 Casimicrobiaceae bacterium | reverse complement strand
TGGCGGGAGTCATGGGCTGGCCGGTCGGGCATTCACGCTCACCGATGCTGCACGGGTATTGGCTGCAGAGGTACGGTCTGCCCGGTGCCTACGTGCTGCTCCCCGTGCAGCCGGAGCGGCTTCCCGCCGCTCTGAAGGGGTTGCCCGCCCTGGGCTTCGCCGGATGCAACGTCACGATTCCGCACAAGGTCGTGGCGATGGAACTCGTCGACCGGGTCGACCCGGTCGCGCGCAGGATCGGCGCGATCAACACCGTCGTCGTCGACGGCGACGGTACGCTCACCGGCTACAACAACGACGGCTACGGCTACGTGCAGAGCCTGCGTGACGCGAAGCCCGACTGGCGCGCCGATGCCGGGCCGGTGATGGTACTGGGCGCCGGCGGCGCCGCGCGTGCAATCGTCGCGAGCCTCGTCGATGCGGGGGCGCGCGACCTGCGGATCTGCAACCGGACGCCGGCACGCGCCGAGGCGATCGCAAATGCGATCGGCGGCCCGCTCTCGGTCGTGCCTTGGGAGCGACGGAATGCGGCGCTCGCCGATGTTGCTCTGCTCGTCAACACGACCAGCCAGGGCATGTCCGGGCAGCCTCCGCTGGTCCTCGACCTCGCAGCCCTGTCGCGCGAAGCGCTGGTGTCGGATGCCATTTACGTCCCGCTCGAGACCTCCCTGCTCGCTGCGGCGCGCGCACGCGGCAACCCGACGGTCAACGGGCTGGGCATGCTGCTGAACCAGGCGCGACCGGCATTCAACGCCTGGTTCGGCGTCATGCCCGAGATCACTCCAGAACTGCGCCGGATGATCGAAGCGACGATCTGATTCCGATGCCGCCACCCAACGACTCGCGCCCGACGGCGCCCTCGCGCCGGCGATAATGATGATGCCGCTGCTTTCGCTCGCCGGCCGGGTTGCGCTGATCACGGGATCGTCTCGCGGGCTCGGCCTCGCGATGGCCGAGGGGCTGGCCGAGGCAGGTGCGACCGTCGTCCTGAACGGCCGCGACCCGGCCACGCTCGAGGCCCGCGCTCGGGAGCTCACCACCCGTGGGCTGGCGGCGACGAGCGCGCCATTCGATGTCGTCGATGACGCGGCGGCCCGCGCGGGGGTCGATGCAGTCGTCGCACGGCACGGCAGGCTCGACATCCTGGTTGCCAATGCCGGGATCCATCACTCGCGGCCACTGCCCGACTGGGACCTCAAGGACTGGCGCCGGGTGATGAATGCCAACCTCGACGCCTGCTTCGTGCTTGCACAACGCGCCGCACTGCCGATGATGCGCCAGCGCCACGGGCGCATCCTGTTCACGACCTCGCTCACCGGCATCCTCGGGCGCCCGACGATCCACGCCTATTCGGCGTCGAAAGCGGGGCTCGCCGGTCTCACGCGCTCGCTCGCCGCCGAGCTGGGCGAGCACGGAATCACCTGCAATTCGATCGCGCCAGGCTATTTCGAGACCGACCTCAGCGCCGGCTTGCGCAAGGACGCCGCATTCGTCGAGCGGATCAACGCGCGCGTGCCGCTGCGGCGCTGGGGCAAGCCCCGCGACCTCGCGGGCGTCGCCGTGTTCCTCGCTTCCGACGCGGCCGCCTATGTCAGCGGCCAGCAGGTCGTCGTCGATGGCGGCATGGGAAGCGTGCTGTCATGAGCCGCTGGCGACTCGGCATGCCGACTGCGGCGCCGCGAGGCGCGGGTGCCGGCAGGGATTCAGGCGGCGGGATCGGCCGCGTAGCCGCGGCCGGCGAGCGCGGCGATCGCAAGCATCGCGAGCGCCTCGTCCTCCTCGTCGGACAGCGCACTGACGGCGATCGCCCCGGCGACGTGCGCGCCCGCCCAGACCGGGACGCCGCCGCCGAAACCCGTCAGCCGCGGATCGCCGTAATAGCCGATGTCGATGCTTCTCGCCCGCACCCCGGCGCCCAGCGCGCGCGTGGGCCGGCGCAGGCGTGCTGCCGTCCACGCCTTGTTCGTGGCAACGGCGATCGAGCTGAGCGGGGCGCCATCCAGGCGGACGAGCGCCAGCAGCTCGCCGTGGGCATCGGCCACGGCGATGACCGCCGCCTTGCCCCGCCGCGCGAGCTCGTCGCGTATCGTGTCGACGGCGATCGCCGCGTCTTCGTGTCCCAGCACCGGCTGCGTTCCCACGGCTTCTCCCGTTTCGAGCGTCGCATCGGATCGCGCGGCCGCGTCGCGAGTGCGGGGGCAACGTGCCTTGCGCGGCACCATGATAACCGCGCGTTGCCAACGCCGCGATGTCCTTCACCCGATTTCGCGCCGGGCGCTCGCGCCAGACGCAGTGTGCAGTAGCAGTTTCCCCCAACCCAGGAGGCAGCAATGAAACGATTTGCAGGATGGATAGGCGCGATGATGCTCGGCGTCGCCGCGACCGCGGTTGCGCAGAACGGCCCGGTACCGATCGTCGGGCTGGTCGAGCTGTCGGGCCCCGGTGCCGTATCCGGAACCAACTTCAACGATGGCGTCAGGATGGCAGTGGAAGAGATCAACGCCAAGGGCGGCATCCTCGGCCGCAAGATCGACTACACCTACAACGACACGCAATCCAATCCCGGCGTGGCCAAGGCACTCGCGCAGAAGGCGGTGGACCAGAACGCGTACGTGGTGATGGGGCCGGTGTTCTCGGGCTCGATCTTCGTCAGCATGGACGTGACGCGGAAAGCGGAAATCACCAACTTCACAGGCGGCGAGGCGGCGAACATCACCCAGCAAGGCAATCCGTACATCTTCCGCACGTCGTTCACCCAGGCCAACGCGATGCCGCGGGTGGCCCGCTACATGAAGAATGCGCTGAAGCTGAAGTCCGTCGACATCATCTGGGTCAACAACGATTTCGGCAAGGGTGGCCACGACGAGTTCCTCAAGGCGATCAAGGCCGACGGGATCAAGCTCGGTGCCGACGTTTCCACGGACCAGGGTCAGGTCGATTTCTCGGGCGCGGTGCTGAAGGTCAAGCAGTCCGGCTCCGACGGAGTGTTCGTCTACGTGAACGAGGAGGAGTCGGCGCGGGCCTTGCGTGAGCTCGCGAAGCAGGGCTACAACAAGCCGCGCGTCGGGGAGACGACGCTCACCGGCCAGAAGGTGATCGAGCTTGCCGGAGGTGCCGCCGACGGCGCGATCGCCCACGTCGGCCTGAGCCCCGATGCCCCGATCCCCGCGGTCCGCGCGTTCGCCGAGAAGTTCCAGAAGGAATTCAAGTACAAGCCCGACCACAACGGCATCAAGGGCTACACGGCGATGTACATCGTGAAGGCGATGACCGAGAAGATCGGCAAGTTCGACACCAAGGCGCTGGCCGCCGCGCTGCATGGCGCGAAGATCCTGGTCAAGGATCATCCTGGCGTACTGATGGACGTCGCGTTCGACAAGAACGGCGACATCGACCGCGAGAGCTTCATGACCAAGGTCGAGAACGGCAAGCAGGTCGTGTTCGAGACGCTGCCGCCGCTGCATCCGTTCTGATCGGGCCGCACTGGCGGCGCCTTGCGCGCAACGCGCAGGGCGCCGCGGCTGCGGAGGGCCCATGCCGGCCGCGGGCCCACTCCGGAGGTCAAACCATGGTCGATCTGATCCAGCTCATCGTCTCGGGTACCGCGACCGGCGCCATCTACGCACTGGCGGCGCTCGGCTTCACCCTGCTATGGCAGGCATCGGGAACCATCAACTTCGCCCAGGGCGAGTTCGTGATGCTCCCCGCGTTCGCGATGCTGATCTGCACGACGCGCGGGGTGCCGTTGTGGCTCGCCTTCCTGGTGGCTTGCGTCGTCTCGGCAATCCTCCTCGGCATCGGCTTCAAGCGCATCGTCGTCGACCCCCTGATCAGGCACGGCGTAATCCCGCTGGTGATCGCGACCCTGGGTCTGTCGATCGGGCTGAAGCAGCTGGTCAAGGCCAGCTATGCGGCCGAAGCGCAGCCCTTCCCGAGCGTGTTCCCCGCCGGCCAGTTCGCGCTTCTCGGCACCCACGTTTCCTATTCCGACGTCGGGACGCTTCTGATCGCGGGCCTGATCGTCATCAGCCTGCAGCTGTTCCTGAAGCGCACCGTCACCGGGCGTGCGATGCAAGCCTGCGCCCAGAACATGGACGCTGCCAAGGTGCTCGGCATCAACGTGAAGACGATGGTGCTCTACGTATTCATCATCAACGCCCTGCTGGCCGTCGTCGCGTCGCTGCTGATCTCGCCCACCTACCTCGCCAAATTCGACATGGGCGATTCGATCGGGCAGAAAGCCTTCTTCGCCGCGATCATCGGTGGCTTCAACCAGACCAGCGGCGCGCTGCTGGGCGGCGTGCTGATCGGGGTGCTCGAGAACCTGATCGGCTTCTACGTCTCGCCTGCCTACAAGGAGGGCGTGGCGCTCGTGCTGTTCATGGTGGTGATCCTGTTCCGTCCCGAGGGCCTGCTCGGCAAGGCAGAGGAGCGCAAGGTATGAACGCGAAGACCGGCACGCTGGCGCTGGCTGTCGGGATCGCCGCGTTCGCGATCCTCCCGCTGTTCCTCAAGGGCTACGGCGTCTACCTCTGTGCGCTGTTCTGCGTCTACCTGATGGCGACGTTCGGCCTCAACCTGACGGTCGGCTACGCAGGCCAGATGTCGCTCGGGCAGGCTGCGTTCTTCGGCATCGGCGCCTACCACGCCGCCATCCTGCTCAAGCTCGGGTGGCCCTTCTTCCTGGTGCTGCCGATCGCCGCGGTCGCCTGCTTCATCCTGGGCCTGCTGCTCGGCTTTCCGGCGCTGCGGGTGCAGCACCACTACCTCGCCTTCGCGACGCTGGGCTTCAACATCCTCGTGTTCCTGATCATGCGCAACGAGGCGACGATCACCGGTGGGCCCCTTGGGATCTCGAGCATCCCGCGGCCAACGCTGTTCGGGATCTCGCTGGACGCTGACCTCCGGTTCTTCTGGTTCACGCTGTTCTTCACCGTCGTCCTGGCGGCCATCCTCTGGTGGCTGCTGCGATCGCCCTGGGGCCGGGCGTTCGCCGCGCTGCGCGACAATCCGATCCGCGCCGAGAGCCTCGGCATCAACATCACCGCCTACACGCTGTTCGCTTTCGCGATTGGCGCCGCGTGCGCGGGCGTAGGCGGAGTGTTCTACGCGGCGCTGCTGCAGTTCATCGAGCCGTCGTCCTTCCAGTTCTCGTACTCGCTGATGATGCTGCTGGCGGTGATCGTCGGCGGGTCGGGCCGGTTCTTCGGACCGGTGCTGGGCACGGTGATCATCATCCTTTTGCCAGAGTGGCTGCGCTTCATGCAGAACTGGTATCTCGCCGTCTTCGGATTCGCGATCGTCGCGTTGATGATCTTCCTGCCCGGAGGATTGCTGTCGCTGCCTGAGCGACTCGGGAGGAAGGGGGCATCGAGATGACCACCGTTCCCAGCTTCCTCGACGTCAAGGGCGTCCGCAAGGCCTACGGCGCGATCAAGGCCGTCGACGGCGTCAGCTTCTCGGTCGGCCCAGGCGAGATCGTCGGCGTCATCGGCCCCAACGGATCGGGCAAGACGACGCTGTTCAACAGCATCCTCGGGCAGATCAAGCCGACCTCGGGCTGCGTCGAGTTCTGCGGCGAGGACATCACCGGAATGTCGCCGCTGGAGCTGGCGCGGCGCGGCGTCGGCCGCACGTTCCAGACGTTGCAGGTGTTCACGCATCTTTCGGTGCGCGACAACCTGATCGCGGCGGCACAGGAATTCAAGGGCACGATGCCGGCCCGGCTGTTTGCGGCGCCCGACGCGGGGCTCGGGCACCACGCGGACGAGATGATCGAGCTGTTCCGCCTGAAGCACGTCGCGCACCTGAAGGCCGGCACGCTGTCCTATGGGCAGCAGAAGCTGATCGACATCGCGATGGCATTCATGCCCGCGCCGCGGCTCGTCCTGCTGGACGAGCCCTGCGCAGGCGTCAATCCGAGCCTCGTCGACCAGCTGCGAGAGTTGCTGTGCGAGCTCAACCGGACGCAGGGCGGAAGCTTTGTCGTCATCGAGCACAACATGGATTTCATCATGAAGCTCTGTCCGCACGTGATCTGCATGGTCGAAGGCAAAGTGATGGCCGAGGGTCCCCCGGCCGAGGTGCAAGCCAACCGGCAGGTGCTCGAGGCATATCTTGGAAACTGAGCGGCAAACCGAGCTGGGGGTCGGGCAGGAAACCGGGAGCTGATCGACATGGCGAACGAGAAGATCATCGAATTCGACAAGGTCGTTGCCGGCTATTCGCCGAGCCTGACGATCCTCAACGAAACGACGCTCGACGCGCGCAAGGGCGAGATCACGCTGCTGATCGGGCCCAACGGGGCCGGCAAGTCGACGGTACTGAAGACGCTGTTCGGGATGCTCGTCCCGCGCTCGGGGGAGGTTCGCTTCGAGGGCCAGCGGGTCAACGGCAAGTCGCAGCGCGAGCTCCTTGCGCAGGGAATCGCCTTCGTGCCCCAGGGCCGCAATCTCTTCGGTTCCCTGTCGGTGCGACACAATCTGGAGCTCGGTGGCATCACGCTGCCGCGCGGGGAGCTGCCGGGGCGTATCGAGGAGGTATTGACGCGGTTTCCAAGGATTCGCGAACGCATCGACAACCAGGCCTCGACGATGTCCGGCGGCGAGCAGAAGCAGCTCGAGGTTGGCCGCGCGCTGCTGCTGCGCCCGCGGGTGCTGTTAATCGACGAGCCGTCGATCGGGCTTTCGCCGAAGCTCGTTCAGGAAGTGATGACGCTGCTGCGCCAGCTCGCTGACGCCGGCACGACGGTGCTGATGGTCGAGCAGAACGTCCGCACGGCGCTCAAGTACTCGAATCGCGCGCTGGTGCTGGAGATGGGCAGGCTCGCCCTTGATCGACCGGCATCGGAAGTGCTGAACGATCCCGATCTCAATCGCCTGTTTCTCGGTGGTCACGCCAGGCCCGCGGCGGCCTGAAGCCCGGCCGCGTCTACCCACCCAATGGGCAAGCTCCGCTCGCAACTCCGACTCGAAGGAGTCCCAAGATGATGCGCCTGGACGTGGCGACGCTTTTCGTCCATACGGGCAAGGCCGCCGCCGTGCAGTCGAAGGTCGAGCGATATTTCAAGGCGGGCCAGGGCGCCGGAACGCTCTGCGCATCGTGGACTGCCGAGATCGGCGGCTTGAACCGGGTCCTGGTCCTGCGCGCGTTCGACGACAGCGCGGCGTTGCACGCCGAGCGCGAGCGGATGCTGCTGTCCGGAGATTTCTTCGGCGCGAGCGAGCACGCGATCGACGTCACGTTCGAGGTCTACGCGCCGTTTCCCTATTTTCCGCCCCGGCTCTCCGGCAGCTTCGGCGGCATCTACGAGATCCGCGTCTACCGGATCAAGCCGACCGGGATCAAGCCGGTGCTGGCGGCCTGGGAGGCGGCGCTGCCGCCGCGCACGCGGCTGTCGCCGGTCGTTTTCGTCGGCTTTGCGCTCGATGGCGTCACGCCGCGCATGCTGCATATCTGTCCGTACCGCGATCTCGCGGAGCGGACGCGCATCCGGGCGGAAGCGGTGGCGTCGGGCGAATGGCCACCCAAGGGCGGGCCCGACTGGCTGACGGTGATGGATTCGACGATCTGCATCCCCGCCGCTTTCTCGCCGTTGCGCTGACCGTGGCACGGCACCCGGGCGCGAGCTACCGACCCACGAATCCACGACCCCCATGCAACGTGCCATCCGCCGGGCCGCCTTGACGGTCCTCGAGCTCGCACCACCCGACATCGCCTGCTGCGCTCTGCGGGCGGGCTACGACCTCGTGGCGCTGCGGCTGCCCGGCAGGCGCGGGCCGCTTCGCCACTGCGCGTACCTGTCGCCGGCGGCAACGGGTGTGATGGCCGGGTGCGGCGTCGCCGGATGCGATTTGGGAATCGCGAGCCCGGTACGGTTCTCCGAAGGGCGGGCCTGAGCTCATGCGCAAGTGCATCGCGACGGTATCGGTTTCGGGCACGCTGGGCGACAAGCTCGATGCCATCGCGGCGGCGCGCTTCGATGCGATCGAGGTGTTCGAGAACGACCTGATGTATTTCCGGGGCTCGCCGCGCGATGTCGCCAGGATGGCGGCGGACCGCGGCCTGGGCATCGACTTGTACCAGCCGTTCCGCGAGTTCGAGGGCGCCGGAGACGAGCAGTTCAGGCGCAATCTCGACCGCGCCGAGCGCAAGTTCGACGTGATGGAGGCGCTGGGCGCGCCGATGCTGCTGGTCTGCTCGAACGTGTCGCCGCTCGCGATCGACGACGACGCGCGCGCCGCCGCGCAGTTGCACGAGCTCGCCGAGCGGGCGGCGCGGCGCAACCTGCGCATTGGCTACGAGGCGCTCGCCTGGGGCGCGCAGGTCAACCGGTACGGGCACGCGTGGAAGATCGTCCGCAAGGCCGACCATCCGCACCTGGGCGTGATCCTCGACAGCTTCCACATCCTGTCGGTGGGCGACGACCCGGCAGCCATTGCGCGGATCCCCGGCGACAGGATCTTCTTCCTGCAGATGGCCGATGCGCCGCGGCTCGCGATGGACGTGCTGCAATGGAGCCGGCACTACCGGAATTTCCCCGGGCAGGGGCAGCTCGACCTGCCACGCTTCATGGAGCACGTGCTGGTCGCCGGCTACACTGGATCGCTGTCGCTCGAGATCTTCAACGACGTGTTCCGCGAGGCGCCCAATCGTTCGACGGCCATCGACGCGATGCGCTCGCTGCAGTGGCTCGAGGAGCAGACGCGCCTGCGCCTGCTCGACGCCGCATCGGACGGTCCCCATCCCGTCGAAGTCCGCGCGCGGACCGTGCGCCGCGTCGAGCTTTTCGACCCGCCGGTTGCGCCGGTGCTGAAAGGCGTCGCCTTCCTCGAGTTCGCCGTCGACGAGGCGGCCGAGTGGCTGCTCGCCAACGTGCTCGAGACGCTGGGCTTTCGATGCGCCGGCAGGCACCGGTCCAAGAACGTCACGCTGTACCGTCAAGGGTCGATCAACCTGATTCTCAACGCCGAGCCGGCGTCGGTCGCGCGCGAGCACTTCGACGAGCATGGAGCCTCCGTCTGGGCAGTCGGCCTCACGACCGACGACGCGGTGCAGGCGCAGAGCCGGGCGACCGCGCTGCACTGCCCGCGCTTCGACAGCCGGCTCGGCCTCAACGAGCTGCGGGTTCCGGCAATCCGCGCGCCCAACGACAGCGTCGTCTACTTCGTGCCCGGCGAGCTCGGCCCGGGGGCGCTCTTCGAAACCGACTTCGAGCTGCGCGACCAAGCGGCTACGTGCGAGGGCGGCGCCGGGCTCACCAGCATCGACCACATCGCCACCGGCCTGCCGGTCGAGGAGCTCGATACCTGGATCCTGTTCTACCGGGCAGTCCTTGGCATGGTGCCGGGCGAGAGCCTCGAGCTCTCCGATCCGTTCGGGCTGATCCGCAGCAGCGGCGTCGCGAGTGGCAATCGAAGCGTCCGCGCGGTGCTGAACGTGTCGCAGAGCCAGAGCACGGTCACTGCGAAGACCGTCTCGCTCTCTGGCGGGGCGAGCATCCATCACGTCGCTTTCGCGACCTCCGACATCTTCGAGACGATGACCACGCTGGTCGCCAGGGGCGCGAAGTTCGTCATGGTCTCGGCCAACTACTACGACGACCTCGTCGCGCGCTTTGCGCTGCCCGAGGCGCAGGTGGCGAGGATGCGGGAGTTCGGCGTGCTGTACGAGCGCACGGGCGATGGCGAGTATTTCCACGCCTACACCGAGCGTTTCGCCGATCGCTTCTTCTTCGAGATCGTGCAGCGCGTCGGCGGCTACGACGGCTACGGCGCGCTCAATGCGCCTGCCCGCATGGCATCGCAGCTTCAGCAGCCTGCGTCGTGAGCCGCTGCCGCAGCTACGATTCGACCTCTCCAAGGAACCAATGATCGACAAGACCGTGGCCACGATGGCGGACGCGATCACCGACATCAAGGACGGCGCGACCGTCATGATCGGCGGTTTCGGTTCCGCGGGAATGCCTTCGGAGCTCATCGACGCTCTCATCGGGCAGGGCGCGCGAGATCTCACCATCGTCAACAACAATGCAGGCAACGGCGACGCCGGTCTCGCGCTGCTGCTCAAGGCGAGGCGCGTGCGCAAGATCATCTGCTCGTACCCGCGCCAGACCGACTCCTGGCATTTCGACGCCCTGTACCGGGCCGGCGAGATCGAGCTCGAGCTGGTGCCGCAGGGCAATCTGGCCGAGCGCATCCGCGCGGGAGGTGCGGGCATCGGCGCGTTCTACACGCCGACCGGATTCGGAACGCTGCTCGCGCAGGGCAAGGAGACCCGCGAAATCGACGGCCGCCAGTACGTCCTCGAATACCCGATACGCGCCGACTTTACGCTGGTCAAGGCGCTTTCCGCAGACCGCTGGGGGAATCTCGTCTACCGCAAGACCGCGCGCAATTTCGGCCCGGTCATGGCGACTGCCGCCCGCTGTACGATCGCGCAGGTACAGCGGATCGTCGCGCTCGGGGCGCTCGACCCCGAGGCCGTGGTGACGCCGGGCATTTTCGTCCATCGTGTCGTCTGCGTGCCCGCCGGGACGACCGGAGCGGCGCACGGGGCCGCTGCGTGAACGAGACCACGAGGGCACAACGATGAACCGCTATACCCGCGACCAGATGGCCGCCCGCGTCGCTCAGGACATCCGCGACGGCGCCTACGTCAATCTCGGCATCGGCTTGCCGACGCGGGTCGCCAACCATCTTCCGAAGGATCGCGAGATCATCCTGCATACCGAGAACGGGCTGCTCGGCATGGGGGCGGCGCCGGCGCCCGGCGCAGAAGATCCCGACCTCATCAACGCCAGCAAGCAGCCGGTCACCGAGCTGCCGGGTGCCTCGTACTTCCATCACGCGGATTCGTTCGCGATGATGCGCGGCGGTCATCTCGATTGCTGCGTGCTGGGTGCGTTCCAAGTCTCCGTCGACGGGGATCTCGCGAACTGGCACACCGGTGCGCCGGACGCGATTCCAGCGGTCGGCGGCGCGATGGACCTCGCTCTGGGCGCGAAGAGCGTGTATGTGATGATGGAGCACCTGACCAGGGGCGGCGAAAGCAAGATCGTCGCGCAATGCTCGTATCCGGTGACGGCGCTGCGCTGCGTCAGCCGCATCTACACCGACCTCGCCGTGCTCGAGGTGACGCCGCAGGGCCTGCGCGCAGTGGACATCGTCGACGGGCTGTCGCTGGCGGAACTGGCGCGCCTGTCTGGGGTCGCGATCAGCGGCTAGGATGGGGACCATGGCAGAAGCCTTCATTTGCGATGCGACCAGGACGCCGTTCGGGCGCTACGCCGGCGCGCTTTCCGGGGTGCGCGCCGACGATCTCGCGGCGGCACCGCTGCAGGCGCTGATGCAGCGCAATCCGCGGGTCGACTGGGGCGCAGTCGACGACGTCGTGTACGGCTGCGCCAACCAGGCTGGCGAGGACAACCGCAACGTCGGTCGCATGGCGCTCTTGCTTGCCGGGTTGCCGCAGGAGGTGCCAGGCTCGACGGTCAACCGGCTGTGCGGCTCGAGCCTCGATGCGGTCACGATCGCGGCGCGGGCGATCAAGGCCGGCGAGGGCTCGCTGCTGCTGGCGGGTGGCGTCGAAAGCATGTCGCGCGCCCCTTTCGTGCAGGGCAAGGCGACCGAGCCGTTCTCGCGCGTTGCGAAGATCGAGGACACGACGATCGGCTGGCGCTTCGTCAATGCGCTGATGAAGGCACGCTACGGCATCGACTCGATGCCCGAGACCGCGGAGAACGTCGCGCAGGAATTCAGCGTCGGCCGCGCGGATCAGGATGCGTTCGCGCTGCGCAGCCAGCAGCGCGCCGCGGCGGCGATCGCCGACGGCCGGATGGCGGAGGAGATCTCTCCGATCACCATTCCGCAGCGCAGGGGCGATCCGGTTACCGTCGCGGTCGACGAGCATCCGCGCGCGACTTCGCTGGAGGCGCTGGCGAAGCTTGCGGGCATCGTGCGCCCGGACGGCAGCGTCACGGCGGGCAATGCCTCGGGGATCAACGACGGGGCATGCGCGCTAATCATCGCTTCCGAGGACGCAGCGAAGCGCAACGGATTGACGCCGCGGGCACGCATCGTCGCCGGCGCGGTGGCGGGAGTCGCGCCGCGCATCATGGGCTTCGGTCCTGCGCCCGCGATGCGCAAAGTGCTGGCGCGGGCGAAGCTCACGCTCGCCGACATCGACCTCATCGAGCTGAACGAGGCGTTCGCCGCGCAGGCGCTGGCGGTGACGCGGGATCACGGGTTGCCCGACGATTCGCCGAAGGTCAACCCGATGGGCGGCGCGATCGCCCTGGGACACCCGCTGGGCGCGAGCGGCGCGCGCCTGGTCACGACCGCGGTCTACCAGCTGCGCCGCACCGGGGGGCGCCATGCGCTGTGCACGATGTGCATCGGCGTCGGCCAGGGCATCGCCCTCGTCATCGAACGTGTCTGAATCGGGACGATCATGAAACTGCCATCGCCGCAATACGGTGAGTTCTACCAGCGCGACCGGACGATCCATCCGCCGGCCTACGCGCCTGCCTACAAGACCAGTGTCCTGCGCTCGCCGCAGAAGTCGCTGATCTCGCTGCAGAATTCGTTGTCGGAGGTGACCGGCCCGGTGTTCGGCGCCGACGAGCTGGGCCCGCTCGACAACGACCTGATCATGAACTACGCAAAGACCGGCCTGCCGGTGGGCGAGCGGATCGTCGTCCATGGCCAGGTCCTGGACGAGAACGGTCACCCGGTGAAGAACGCGCTGGTCGAGGTCTGGCAGGCGAACGCCGGCGGCCGCTACCGGCACCGGAACGACACCTATATCGCGCCGATCGACCCGAACTTCGGTGGCTGCGGTCGTGCGCTGACCGACGCGAACGGCCGCTACTTCTATCGGACGATCAAGCCGGGACCCTACCCATGGCGCAACAGCGTCAACGACTGGCGCCCTGCCCACGTCCATTACTCGATCTCCGGATCGGGTTGGGCGCAGCGCCTGGTCACGCAGATGTACTTCGAGGGGGAT
>DASYXO010000315.1:0-2951 GCA_035934825.1 Casimicrobiaceae bacterium | reverse complement strand
CATCGAGGCCGAAGGCGCGGATCGACGCGACATCGTCGCCGTAGCCCTCGAGACGCCGCCGGATCCAGCGTGGAATCTCTGCGCCGCAGGCATCGGAAAAACGCGCGAGCTTCGTGAAGCCGGAGATCGGCATGACCCCGGGCACGATCGGCACGTCGATTCCACCCAGCGCGCAAGCATCGACGAAGTTCCAGTACGCGTCGGCATTGAAGAAATACTGGGTGATCGCGGAGTTCGCTCCCGCATCGATCTTGCGCTTGAAGTTCGCGAGATCTTCCTGCGGGCTGCGAGCCTGCGGATGGCACTCGGGATACGCAGCGACCTCGATCTGGAACCAGTCGGCGGTTTCGTCGCGGATGAAGCCGACGAGCTCGTTGGCGTGGCGGAAATCCCCGGCATCGCCGCTGCCCGAAGGAAGATCGCCACGCAGCGCAACCACGTGATGGATGCCGTGGTCGCGGTAGCGTGCGAGAACCTCGCGGATGCCTTCGCGGGTGGATCCAATGCAGGAGATGTGGGGCGCTCCTACCATTCCTTCGTCGCGTATCTCGAGCACGGTTGCAAGCGTCCCTTCGCGCGTCGACCCGCCCGCACCGTAGGTGACCGAGCAGAACGCGGGTTCGAGCACGGCGAGCTCGCGGCGCGCGGCGCGCAGCTTGGCTGCGCCCTCGGTGGTCTTCGGCGGGAAGAATTCCAGGCTGAACTGCGGTGGCTGGCTCATGCTGACCCTGTCTGTCCAGGAAGTCCTAGACCTTGCGCGGAATCAGCGACGACAGCGCCCACGAAATCACGCTGTAGACGATCGCGCCGAACACCCCCGCCCAGAAACCGTCGACGGTGAATCCCTTGATGAACGACCCGACGAACCAGAACAGCAGGCCGTTGATGACGAAGATGAACAGCCCGAGCGTCAGCAGCGTCGCCGGCAGCGTCAGCAGCACGAGGATCGGGCGGATCAGCGTGTTGACCAGCGCCAGCACCAGCGCGGCGACCAGCGCCGTCATGAAGGTGTCGACGTGGATCGACCGGAACAGCAGCGGGAGCGCCAGCAGTGCCAGCGCGTTGAGGATCCAGACGAGCAGGAGTCGCATGATCGACCTTTCGTGTCGTGGGAGTTCGGTGGAGGGCGCGCCGGTGCCGGCCGGCGTCAGCGGGCGGCGCCCATGACGTAGGGTTTCAATCCCGCGTAGATGGTCGCGTTGACCGGCGCGGCGAGCCCGGCCTGCGCCGCGAGCTCCGCGACGCGACCGCATAGCCACGGCGCCTCGAGGCGATGGCCTGCGGTCAGGTCGTTCAGCATCGACGAGCGCATACCGGCAGGCAGTCCGTCCAGCAGCCGCATCTGGCCGGCGATAAACCCATCGCCGAGCTCGACGCCCTGCGCTCGGGCGACGAGCTCGACTTCGCGCATCGACGCTTCGAACGTCTTGCGCAGGTCGGCGTCGGCGCGCAGCGTGCCGGCCGGCGCCCGGGCGAGACAGGTGACACCCGAGAACGCACACAGGAAGACGAGCTTCTCCCACAGCGCGCGGCGGATGTCCGGCGAGAGCTCGGCGTCGATGCCTGCGGCCCTGGCCGCGTCGACGAACGCCTGCGCGCGCTCCGAGGGTCCCCCCGCGAAGGCTCCGACACGCAGCCGCGCCATCGAGCCCAGATGCGAAACCACCCCGGGTGCGACGATCGATGCTGCGATGTAAGCGACACCGCCCAGCACGCGGCCTTCGCCCAGCACCCGGGTCAGGATCGCCGGCGAATCGACGCCGTTCTGGAACGGGATCACGACACCGCCCCGGGTGACCAGCGGGGCGAGTTGCGCCGCGGCGGCCTCGACATCCCATAGCTTGACGCAGAGCATCACTGCGTCGACCGGTCCGATCGCTGCCGGGTCGTCGGTCGCCTCGACTCGGTCGAGCAGGACGTCGCCCCCTGCGCTCTCGACGCGAAGCCCCCGCGCTCGCAGCGCGGCCAGGTGCGCGCCGCGCGCCACGAACACTACGCCGCTCCCGGCTTTCGCGAGCTTCGCTCCGAAATAGCCGCCGACGCCCCCGGCTCCGATCACCGCAATGCGCATGATTGCCCTCTACCCGATCCCCTCCCGCGAGCAGGAGGTGGACACCTCACCCCCGCCGGTCAATACCGGTACGAGTCCGGCTTGTAGGGCCCGGCGCGCTCGACGCCGATGTAGCGCGCCTGGCGGTCGGAAAGCTCGGTCAGCGTTGCACCGAGCTTCGACAACTGCAGCCGCGCGACCTTCTCGTCGAGGTGCTTGGGCAGCACGTAGACGCCGACGGGGTAGCGTCCGGAACCCTGCCTGGCATCGGTCCACAGCTCGATCTGCGCCATCGCCTGGTTCGCGAACGACGAGCTCATCACGAACGACGGGTGCCCGGTCGCGCAGCCCAGGTTCACGAGGCGACCCTCGGCGAGCAGGATGATCCGCTTGCCGTCGTGGAAGATCACGTGGTCGACCTGGGGCTTGATGTTCTCCCACTTGCAGGACTTGAGGCCGGCGACGTCGATCTCGTTGTCGAAATGGCCGATGTTGCACACGATCGCATTGTTCTTCATGCGCTTCATGTGCTCGAAGGTGACGACGTCGATGTTGCCGGTCGCGGTGACGAAGATGTCGGCCTTGTCGCAGGCATCGTCCATGGTCACGACGCGATAGCCCTCCATCGCCGCCTGCAGCGCGCAGATCGGGTCGATCTCGGCGACCCACACCTGCGCCGACAGCGCGCGCAGCGCCTGTGCCGAGCCCTTGCCCACGTCACCGTATCCGTTCACGACGGCGACCTTCCCGGCGATCATCACGTCGGTCGCTCGCTTGATCCCGTCGACCAGCGACTCGCGGCACCCGTAGAGGTGGTCGAACTGGCTCTTGGTGACCGAGTCGTTGACGTTGATCGCGGGGAAGCCCAGCCGCCCTTCCTTGTGCATTTGGTAGAGGCGCT
>DASYXO010000054.1:0-8120 GCA_035934825.1 Casimicrobiaceae bacterium | reverse complement strand
TGGTCGGCGAGCGGGATCGAGAGCGCCGACCGGATGATCCAGCCGAACAGCGGCTCGAGCGGGATCGTTTCGCCGAACGGCACCAGATGGTGCTTGCGGTAGACCTGCGGATCGCCCGCACCGAGCGCGACGACGGTATTGAAGTAGCGCGGCATCGTACTGCCCGGGGGCGGAGGCAACTCGGTGAACAGGCCGAGGAGCACGTCGCCGTCGCGCGCCATCGCGGTGCGGATCAGCGCCAGCAGCACGTCATCGGGCACCTCGTCGGAGAACACGGGAAACGCCGATTCCGGCAGCACGATCAGCCGACCCCGGCTCGAATCGACCAGGCGCAGGTAGCGATCAAAGGTCGCGTTCCTGAAGTCCGGGTCGAACTTCTCCTCCTGCACGATGTTGCCCTGGACCAGCGAAACCGCGACCGGCGCACCCGCGGGTACGGTCCATTCGACCTGCGCGAGGACGGCCCCGGTCGCGACCAGTGCAGCGGTCCCGCACGCGGCGAGCGCAGCTTCGCCTCGCGCGCCGCGTGCCAGTGCACCCGCGGCATGGACCAGCAGCGCCGCGCACAGTGACATCGAAAGCGACACCATGAACACGCCGCCGATCGGCGCATACCCGCGCAGCAACCCTTCCGGCACTTGCGAGTAGCCGATGCTGAGCCACGGGAATCCGGTGAACACGAAGCCGCGCAGCCATTCGGCAAGCGTGAAGGCGCCCGCGGCGACCAGCAGGCGCGGCAACGAGCGTCGCCGCGTCGAGCGCGCGGCAAGCCACCCGGCCGCGGCAGGCCACAGCGCGAGATAGGCGACGAGGAAGGCGATCGCGAGCGCCGCGAGCGGCGCCGGCATGCCGCCGAACGCCTGGATCGCGATGTAGAGCCACGATGCGCCCGCACCGAAGAGTCCCAGGCCGAACGCGAATCCCGTGCCGGCCGCCTCGCGCGGCGACGCGGCATCGTGCCACTGCCAGAGCAGGACGACGAGGGTCGCAAGCGGCAGCCCCGAGAGCCCGAACGGGGCGAACCCGAACACCGTCGCCGCGCCTGCGGCCGCAGCGAGCGAAAGCGACAATGCCCGCGCGAGCGTCATCGCCGCGCGCTCAACCGCTGCTGTCGTCGCCGGACGGCGCGGGCGCGACGCGCTCGACGTGCAGCGTGAGCAGCCGCCGGCTGTCGGCACGCAGCACCCGGAAGCGGAATCCACCGACCGTCGTCGCCTCGCCACGCTTGGGCAGGCGCCCGAAAGACTTCAGCAGCAGGCCGCCGACGGTGTCGAATTGCTCGTCCTCGAAAGAGGTGCCGAATTGGGCGTTGAAATCCGCGATCTCGGTCTGCGCCTTGACGCGGAATCGGCCGTCGGCCTCGGGGATGATGTTGTCCTCGCTCTCGTCGAAGTCGTACTCGTCCTCGATGTCGCCCACGATCTGCTCGAGCACGTCCTCGATCGTCACCAGACCGGAAACGCCGCCGTATTCGTCGACGACGATCGCAATGTGATTGCGGTTGGCCCGGAACTCGCGCAGCAGCACGTTCAGGCGCTTGGATTCGGGCACGAACACCGCCGGGCGCAGCGTCTCACGCAGGTTGAAAGCCTCGGAATTCGCGTAGTAGTTCAACAGCTCCTTCGCCAGCAGGATCCCGACGACGTCGTCCTTGGACTCGCCGATCACCGGGAAGCGCGAATGCTTGGTGTCGAGGATCAGCGCGATGAATTCGGGCGGCTCGTCGTCGATCGACACGCAATCCATCTGCGCGCGCGGGATCATGATGTCGCGCACCGTCGTCTCGGAGACCGACAGCACACCCTCGATCATCGACAGCGCGTCGGCGTCGAGCAGCCGTCGTTCGTAGGCACCGTGCAGCAGCGCGAGCAGCTCCTCCCGGTCCTCGGGCTCTCGCGTCAGGAACGACGACAGGCGCTCGAGCAGCGTCGGCTTGTCGTCGGGTGCACCATGGTTCGCCATCAGGAATCGCCCCGCGCGTCCGCGTAGGGGTCGCGGTGGCCGAGCTGCCGCAACAGCGCGCTTTCGCGCGCCTCCATGCGCGCGGCATCGGCGTCGCGCTCGTGATCGTAACCCTGCAGGTGCAGCATGCCGTGGATCACCAGGTGCGCACAATGCGCCTTGAGCGTCCTGTGCTGCGTCCGCGCCTCCCGGCGCATGACCGGCGCGCACAGCACGATGTCGCCTGCAAGCGACGCCACATCATCGTACACGAACGTGAGGACGTTCGTCGCGCAATCCCGGCCCCGATAGCGCCGATTGAGCGTCCGCCCCTCGCGCGCGCCGACGAAGCGCAAGGTGACGCTCGCCGGGCGTTCCAGTGCTGCCTGCATCCAGCGGCGCAGCGTGCGTCGCCGCGGCAGCGCGGCTGGATCCACCATCCACTGGATCGCGAGCGCGAGCTTGTGCGACCGGCTCTGTCTTCCCTCTGGCTGGGAGAGGGCCGGGTTGCCGGGCGCGCTTCCCCTCCCGCCTGCCGTAGAGGGCCGGGTTGCGGGCTCCCTAGGCGGCCGCGTCGCGGTCGTAGGCATCGATGATCTTCTGCACCAGCGGATGGCGGACGACGTCGGCGCTGGTGAAGCGGACGAACGCGATGCCGCGCACGCCCTTCAATACGCGCTCGGCCTCGATCAATCCGCTCTTCTGGCCGCGCGCGAGGTCGATCTGCGTCACGTCGCCGGTGATCACGGCCTGGGTCCCGAAACCGATGCGCGTCAGGAACATCTTCATCTGTTCGGGTGTGGTGTTCTGTGCCTCGTCGAGGATGATGAACGAATGATTGAGCGTGCGCCCGCGCATGTACGCCAACGGCGCGAGCTCGATCGTCTGGCGCTCGAAGAGCTTCGCCGCCTTGTCGAAGCCCATCAGATCGTAGAGGGCGTCGTAGAGCGGCCGCAGGTATGGGTCGACTTTCTGCGCGAGGTCGCCGGGAAGGAAGCCGAGGCGCTCCCCCGCTTCCACCGCGGGACGCACGAGGACGATGCGCTTGACCGCGTCGCGCTCGAGCGCGTCGACCGCGCAGGCGACGGCGAGATAGGTCTTGCCGGTTCCCGCGGGCCCGATGCCGATGCAGATGTCGTGGCTGCGGATCGCTTCGATATACGCAACCTGGTTGGGCGTGCGTCCATGCAGGTCGGCACGGCGCGTGCGAAGCAGCGGAGCGCCGGCGTCGTGGGCCGCAGGCGGTTGCGGCTGCGGCCCCTCGTGGCCCGCGAAGCGGTGCATGCCTTGCTGCGGCGCCCCGCTCGCCACAAGGGGCTTGCCACCGGGGGCATGGGCGGCAATCTCGACCAGCCCGAGCTGGATGTCGTCGACCGAAAGTGGCTTGCGGGCATCCGCGCAGAAACGCTGCAGGGCGCGGATGCAGGACTCCACCTGCTTTGCCGCACCTTCAACCGTGAAGTCCGTGCCGTGGCGCGCGATCGTCACGTCCAGCGCCGCTTCGATCTGGCGCAGGTTTGCGTCCAGCGGTCCGCAGAGATTGGCGAGCGCCCGGTTGCCGTCGGGCTCGAGCGAAACCGTCTGCAGCACGCGCGAGGCGCCGGCGCGCCCCGCCCCCTGGCGCGGCAGTGTCGTTGCCGCGACCCCGGTCGTCCGGCGCGTCACGCGGGTCACAGGCCCTGGCGCACGATCGGCGCCTTCTGCGCTTCGTCGAGCATCGCGAGCATGTCCGCGATATGTGCCTGCGCTTCGCGCGTCCACTTGCGCGACTGCGCCGCGGCGAGCTCGGCGTGCAGCCGCTTCGCATCGGCGCGTAGCAGCGCGCGTGCGTCCGCAGGCATCGACTGCGCCGGCCGGATCAGCGCGTTCGCCACCTGGGTCACGTATTCGCGCTGCAGATTGCGCCGCAGCAGCGGGATCTTCGTGCCGGATCGAAGCTCGCTCCATACGGCGGCGTGCAGCGTCGCGTAGAGGTCGGGCAGCCGGAGGGCCGCGCGCGGGTTGTCGACTTTCGACTCGTTGTTCAGCAGCCGCTGGGCGATCATCGGGCTCATCAGCCGGTCGAGGACGGCGCGCTGCAGACCCAGCACCTGCTGGTCGATCGGGAGGTCGACCGGCGGCACCGGCCGTCCCAGCTCCTGCGCGTCCTCCATGTCGGTCGCCGACACCGTCATGCGGCGCAGGAATGCCGGAGAAAAATCGAAGCTGTCGGCGGACAGGATCTCGGTGGCCAGCAGGTTGAGCGCATCGCGCTGCCTGCCCGCCTCCACCGGGTTCAGCGGTGCGCGGCCGCTGCCGGCGCGATCCTTGAGCGTCGTCAGGCCGCCGACGTACTTGGCGGCGAACAGCGCACCCTGTGCGGCTTCGATCAACCCGCGGCTGAAGTTGCGCCGCAGGACGGAATAGCTCTGGCCCGTCTGCAGCGGCATGGCTTCCGTGCGCTGCCACATTTCACGCACCAACTCGACTCGCTTTTTCGCGTACGCGAGAGGATCGCTGCCGAGGTCGAGCTGGTTGACGTCGGGATCGAGTCCGGATCCACCGGCATCCTCGTCGGTCGCGTAGGCGAGCTGCGGCTCGTTCGAGCGGCCGGCGATCTTCGCGAGATCGGTCGCTTCCTCGCTCGCGGGCAGCGTCTTGTATCCGTACTCGATCGCCCAGTAGTCGTAGGGCCCGAGCGTCGCCATGTTGAACTGCCCCTGGCGCTCGCCTTTGACCGCGATATTCCAGGGGTTGTACTCCATCACCGAGCCGGCGATGCCGTTCTTCGCGGTGAAGGCCGGATCCGAAAGCTCCGCCTCGGTGTAGATCGTCGACGCGCGGAAATTGTGGCGCAGGCCCAGCGTGTGCCCAACCTCGTGCATCGTCACCGCCTTCAGGAACGCATCGACGAATTTGTCGACGGCGGGGCTGTCGGCCGCGACCTCGCCGCGCGCCTCGAGCAGCGACAGCGCGAAAGCGGCATCCTGGGTCGCGGCTTCCTCGTAGTTGCAGCTTTGCGCATCGGCGCGGGGCGCGGCTTGGGTCCCTGCCAGCGCGGCGAACGCATCGGAGGGCGACGGCAGGTACTCGCCGCGCAGGTTGCGGACGACGCGGATATTGTTGGCGTCGATGCCGATGTCGGCGTCGAGGATCTCGCCGGTCCGCGGATCCACGACCGAGGGGCCAATTGCACCGTAGGACGTCTTGGCGACGGTCTGCCAGCGCACCGACGCATGGCGGATGTCCGAGGTGTCGAAATCGGCGTCATCGGGCTGGACCTCGACGCGGATCGCGTCCTTGAAGCCGATGCGCTCGAAGGCCTTGTTCCATTCGAGGATTCCCTCCCGGATCGGCTCGCGGTACTTGACCGGGATGTTGCGATCGAGCCAGAACACGATCGGCTGCTTCGGTTCGGAGATCGCCGCCGCGGGATTCTTCTTCTCCAGGCGCCAGCGATCGACGAAATGCTCGATCGGGACGCGGGGGATGTCGGAAGTGAAATCGAGGACGTCGGTCGTGAAATAGCCGATGCGATCGTCGGCTCGCCGCGCCGGCATCGGCACGTCGGGCAGCTTCGCGAACGTGTAGTAATAGCCGAGGAACATGCTGCGCACGTCCGGCAGCGTCGACGGGGGCGGTGGCAGCGTCGACTTGGCGGGTGGAGGCGGCGGCAGCACCAGGTGCGACAGCGAGTAATGCGCCGAGACCTCGAGCGCGACGTTGTCGGAGCTCGCCCAGAGCTTGCCGAACGACGAGTTGCGGGCATCGAAGCCGTAGGGCTGGCGATAGACCCCCTCGAGGAAGGGCACCGCCGCCGGGATGTCGGCGAAGAGCAGCGCATTGGCGTCGATCAGGACCGACTTGTCCCCCGGCTTGGGCTGGGACGCGATCGGCGCCGTGGCGAGCAGGCTGTCGGAGAAGCCCGCGGCGACCGCGCGCGCTTCGGGCGTTCCCGGTTTCGCCGTGTATTTCTCGTTCTTGGCGATCAGCTGCACGGTGTTGCCGAGCTTGTGGAACGCGACGATCTGGGCAACACCGACCGGGTAGGTCATCGCACCGCCGAAGAGCCGGTGCTCGCCGATGCCCTGGTTCAGCGCCGACTTGAAGAAGTACGGATGATCGAACTGCTCTGGCGCGATCTCGATCCAGACCTTGTCATCCTTCTGCCAGAGGTTGAACAGGCCTGTCGACTCCTTCGCCCCCTTGATCACGTCCGCGAAAGGCTTGGCCGCCTGGGCCGCCTGCGCCGCCGCTGCGGCAGCGGCTGCGGCAGCGGTCGCCTTCGGCGGCGTCGGTTGCGCGCTTCCGGGCGCCGTGCCCCCGGAACCGCCGGGGTGCTCGGCGGCGGCGGTCGCGGCTGCTGCCGCTATCGCCTCGGTTTCGCCGGAGCGGGTCGCGTTCGACCCGGGTATGCTCGCGCAGCCGGCGACGAGCAGCGGGGCGACGGCGGACATCAGGATCGCTATTCGGGCAGCACGCAGTTGCAGCATGTATCGCTAGCTCCAGTTTGCGAGGCACGGGGCCGGCGGCGACGGCGCGCGGGCCGAAGGCTCTCAGGGGTGAACGGGCTCGCCGCGCAAAGAATGCGGCGCCGCCGCCGTGATGACGACATCGACGTACCGGCCGATCGATGCCGCATCGCCGGCGAAGTTGACGACGCGGTTATTGTCGCTGCGCCCGGCGAGCTCGCCCGGATCCTTGGCGGAGCGGCCGGTCACGAGCACGCGCTCGCGCTTGCCGACCATCGACGCGCTCACCGCGCGATACTGCGCGTCGAGCAGCCCCTGCAGTCGTTCGAGGCGATGCTGCGCGACTTCGGCGGGCACGCGATCGGGCAGATCCGCGGCCGGTGTCCCGGGCCGCGTGCTGTAGGCGAAGCTGAACGCGCCGTCGAAGCCCACGTCCTCGACCAGGCGCAGCGTCAGCTCGAAGTCGGCCTCGGTCTCCCCCGGGAACCCGACGATGAAGTCCGACGTGAGCGACAGGCCGGGGCGCTCGGCACGCAGCCTGCGCACGATCGACTTGTACTCGACGGCCGTGTAGCCGCGCTTCATCGCGGCGAGGACGCGATCGGACCCTGATTGCACCGGAAGATGCAGGTGCGACACCAGCTTGTCGAGCGTGCCGTAGGTGGAGATCAGCCGCGCGCCCATTTCCTTCGGATGCGATGTCGTGTAGCGCAGGCGCTCGATGCCCGGGATCGCGGCCGCATGTTCGAGCAGCACGGCAAGGTCCACGACCTCCCCGTCCTCGGTCGATGGGTACCGGTAGGCGTTGACGTTCTGCCCGAGCAGCGTCACTTCCTTCACGCCCTGGAGCGCGAGGTCGGCGACCTCGGTCAGCACGTCGTCGAACGGACGCGAAACCTCCTCGCCCCGCGTGTAGGGAACGATGCAGAACGAGCAGTACTTGCTGCAACCCTCCATGATCGAGACGTACGCGCTTGCACCTTCGACCCGCGGCGGCGGCAGGTGGTCGAACTTCTCGATCTCGGGAAACGAGATGTCGACCTGCGGCCTGCCGGTGTCGCGGCGCGCGCGGATCATCGCCGGCAGGCGATGCAGTGT
Organism: Casimicrobiaceae bacterium; assembly: GCA_035934825.1. Lineage (GTDB taxonomy): Bacteria > Pseudomonadota > Gammaproteobacteria > Burkholderiales > Casimicrobiaceae > VBCG01. Next base: position 630 of record DASYXO010000054.1, on the reverse strand, counting down.
CTGCGGACCGAACACGAGATCGACGTACGGGGCGCGCTCGACGATGGCTGCGCCCTCCTGGGACGCGACGCAGCCCCCGACGCCGATGATCAGGTCGGGGCGGGCCGTTTTCAGCGCGCGAACACGGCCGAGGTCGTGGAACACCCGCTCCTGCGCCTTCTCGCGCACCGAGCAGGTATTGAACAGGATGACGTCGGCGCTCTCGGGGCGGTCGGTCAGCGCCAGGCCATCGGAGGCGGCGAGCACGTCGGCCATGCGGTCCGAGTCGTACTCGTTCATCTGGCAGCCGAACGTGCGGATGTAGAGCTTGCGGGTCACTCGGGGGCGATCGGTCTGTGGCGCGCTTCGCCGCCGGGCGTGGCAGGCGCGTTGAGCGGAACTGGGGATTCTAGCAAAGTGCCCGGGTCGGCCGCGCCTGCGGAAAGGCGCCCGCAGCCGGACCGCCGTCCGCGGGTTGCAGTAGAATCGCGTTCGCAGGTGTCCGCCGGACGTCATCGATCCGGCGGGTGAAACGGGAACGCGGTGCGGCGCCGGATGCAGGACGAGTGATGGTGCCAAGGCCGCGGCTGCCCCCGCAACGGTAAGCCGGTGCGGATCGTCCGACCCTCGAGGCAAAGCCACTGACCGCGC
>DASYXO010000297.1:0-4090 GCA_035934825.1 Casimicrobiaceae bacterium | reverse complement strand
CGATCTGCTGCATCTCGCCCGATTGCTCGTCGCCCAGGACCTCGCCCGCACCGCGGATCTCGAGGTCGTGCATCGCCAGGAAGAACCCCGAGCCCAGGTCCTCCATCATCTGGATCGCCTCGAGGCGCTTCTTCGCCTGGGCGGAGAGCGCCTCCTGCGGGGGTGTGAGCAGGTAGGCGTAGGCCTGGTGATGCGAGCGCCCGACGCGGCCACGGAGCTGGTGCAGCTGTGCGAGGCCGAAGCGGTCGGCGCGATCGATGATGATCGTGTTGGCGGTCGGCACGTCGATGCCGGTCTCGATGATCGTCGAGCACACGAGCAGGTTGATCCGCTGCGCGTAGAAATCGCGCATCACGTGCTCGAGCTCGCGCTCGGCCAGCTGCCCGTGCGCCACCGCGATGCGCGCCTCGGGAATGAGCGCCGCAAGCCGCTCGGCCGTCGTGCGGATCGTGTCGATGTCGTTGTGCAGGAAGTAGATCTGGCCGCCGCGCTTCAGCTCGCGCAGCGCCGCCTCGCGGATGATGCCGGTCGAGAATGTGGCGACGAAGGTCTTGATCGCGAGCCGGCGCTGCGGTGCGGTCGCGATGACCGAGAAGTCGCGGATGCCTTCGAGCGACATCGCAAGGGTGCGCGGAATGGGGGTGGCCGTCAGCGTCAACACGTCGACCTCGGCGCGCAGGCGCTTCAACTGTTCCTTCTGGCGCACGCCGAAGCGATGCTCCTCGTCGATGATGACGAGCCCCAGGTTCCTGAACTTGACATCGGGCTGGATCAGCTTGTGGGTGCCGATGACCAAGTCGACGCTCCCGGCTGCGAGTCCGTCGAGCACGGCCCTGACCTCCTTGGCCGAGCGGAAGCGCGACAGCTCGGCGAGCTTGACCGGCCAGTCGGCAAAGCGGTCCGAGAACACCTGGAAATGCTGCTCGGCCAGCAGCGTCGTCGGCACCAGGACGGCGACCTGCCTGCCGTCGGCGAGCGCGATAAACGCCGCGCGCAGCGCGACTTCGGTCTTGCCGAAGCCGACGTCGCCGCAGACCAGCCGGTCCATCGGCTGACCGGAGGTGAGGTCGGCGATCACCGCCTCGATCGCTGCCTTCTGATCGGCGGTCTCCTCGAACCCGAAGCCTCCCGCGAACGCCTCGTAATCGTGCGGTTCGAACGAGAACACGTGCCCCTCGCGCGCCGCGCGTTGCGCGTAGAGATTCAGCAGCTCCGCCGCGGTGTCGTGCGCCTGCTGCGCGGCCTTGCGCTTGGCTTTCTCCCACTGCCCGCTGCCGAGCTCGTGCAGCGGCGCGGCGTCGGGCGACGCACCGCTGTAGCGGCTGATCGCGTGCAGGTTCGAGACCGGGACGTAGAGCTTCGCCTCGTTGGCGTACTTGAGCTCGAGGAACTCGGTCGCGCCGTCGCCGACGTCCAGCGTGACCAGCCCCAGGTAGCGTCCGATGCCGTGCTCCTCGTGGACCACCGGATCGCCGATGCGCATCTCGGACAGGTCGCGCACCATCGCGTCGACGTTGCTGCGGCGTGCCGTCTCGCGCTTTCCATGCCGGACGACATTCGCATAGAGCTCGGCTTCGGTGACAAACGCGAGGCCCGCGGCCGGCCATGCGAATCCGGCCTGCAGGGGCGAGGCGGCGAGCGCGAGCCTGGCATCGCTTGCGACGAAATCCGCGAACGACTCGACGATCGCGGGCCGCATCCCGTATTCGGCAAAGTATTGCTGCATCGTTTCGCGCCGGCCGGGACTTTCCGCTGCGATCAGCATGCGGCCTTCGAGCATCGCGACCACCCCCTTGAGCGCCGCGAGAGGGTCATCGGCGCGCCGGTCGACCTGCACCGACGGCAGGTGCCGAGTCGGCGCATCGGGTGGCAGCGCCGACTGCGCATCGACCGGAGCGACAGTGAGCCGCGCGTAGCCCTTGATCGCGCCGTTCCACTCGTCCTGGGGCAGGAACAGCTGCGTCGGCGGCAGCAGTGGCCGTCCCTTGTCGCCGCGCAGCAGCCGGTAGCGCGACTCGGTGTCCTGCCAGAAGCGCTCGATTGCGTCCGGCACGTCTCCGTGGGTCGCGAGCAACGCGCCGGGAGGCAAGTAGTCGGCGAACGTCGCCGTCGCATCGAAGAAGAGCGGCAGGTAGTACTCGATGCCGCCCGGAACGATTCCGGCGGAGATGTCCTTGTAGAGGTCCGAACGCGACGGATCGCCTTCGAAGACTTCGCGAAAGCGGCCGCGGAAGCGCGTGCGGCCCACGTCGTCCAGCGGGAACTCGCGGGCCGGCAGCAGGCGCAGCTCGCGTACCGGGAAGAGCGTCCGCTGCGAATCGACGTCGAAGGTCTTGATGCTCTCGATGTCATCGCCGAATAGGTCGAGGCGGTAAGGCAGTGCCGAGCCCATCGGGAACAGGTCGATCAGGCCGCCGCGGATCGAGAACTCGCCAGGCGAGACGACCTGGGTGACGTGCATGTAGCCGGCGAGCCCCAGCTGCGAGCGCAGGGCGTCAACGTCGAGTCTTTCCCCCTGCGTCAGGAAGAACGTGTGGGCGGCAAGGAACGACGGTGGCGACAGTCGGTAGAGCGCAGTCTGGACAGCGACGAGGACGACGTCGCATTCGCCGCGCGTGACGTGGTAGAGCGTCGCGAGCCGCTGCGACACCAGGTCCTGGTGCGGCGAGAAATGATCGTAGGGCAGGGTCTCCCAGTCCGGAAACACTCCGAGCCTGAGCTGCGGCGCGAACCATCCGATTTCGTCGCCGAGCCTCGCGGCGGCATGCGCGTCGGCGCAGACGATGGCGAGGCTGCGGTGCTGGTCGCGGGCCTCGAGCGCGACCTGTGCGAGCGCAAGCGCGTCGGCGGAGCCCGCCAGGGCCGGTAGCGCGGTGCGTCGGCCGGCCTCCGGCAGCGCGGGCACGAGTGCGGGAAGCGCCGCAAACGGATTCGCGGTCGTCGCGGAGGCGGGTGCGGCGGCGGGCTCGCGTGCTGCGGGACTCGACGCGGCGGCGGCCGTCGCAGCATCGGTCGGGGCCGTCGGCATGCGAGTGGAAAGGGAGGGTCGGTGATCTGCGGGAATTATACGCGGCAGCGCTCGTGAGATACTTCGACGATGGCCGCCACGACAGCGCGCGCGGGGCGCGGATCCTCGATGGCGCTGCTGACGCTGGCGCCTTTCTTCTGGTCGATCAACTGGATCGTTGGGCGTGGGCTCGCCGACGACGTTCCACCGCTGGCGATGACGTTCTTTCGTTGGCTGTTTGCGATCGTCATGCTCGCGCCGTTCGCCTTGCCGTCGCTCAAGGGGGACCTGCCCACGATCAGGCGCCACTGGAGGTCCCTCGCGGGGCTTGGCGTCGTCGGCGTAGGCATCCACAACTCCCTCGCCTATCTGGGCCTGCACTACACGACGGCGGTGAACGGCGTGATCCTCAATTCGTTCATCCCGGTGATGATCGTTGCGCTGTCGTGGCTGGTGCTGCGCGAGCGCCTGTCGCCGGCGGGACTCGCGGGCGTGGCGATCTCGCTGTGCGGCGTGTTGACCATCCTGTCGCGCGGATCGCTGTCCGCGCTGCTCGCGTTCCGGCTGAACGCCGGCGACCTTCTCATCGTTCTGTCGATGGCAATGTGGTCGCTGTACACGATCGGCCTGCGCTGGCGGCCGCCCGGCATGCGGATGCTGTCGTTCCTGTTCGTTATCGCCTGCGTCGGCGATGCGGCGGTGTTTCCGCTCTATCTGATCGAATCGGCGTACGGCCATCCGATGGTCTGGACATGGACGACGCTGTTCGCGATCGCCGCCATCGCGCTGTTCTCGTCGGTGCTGGCGTATGTGTTCTGGAATCGCGGCGTGGAGCAGCTTGGCGCGGGCGTCGCCGGCCTGTTCGTGCACTTGATGCCCGTGTTCGGCGTCGTGCTCGCCTGGGCTGTGCTTGGCGAGCGCATCGCACCGTACCACGTCGCAGGCATCGCGCTGATCCTCGCTGGCATCTACGCGACGGGCCGGAGGGGCCGGATGGTCGCCGTCGGCGCCGCGAAAATGGGGTCAGAGCTGTAGCGTAAATGGGGTCAGGGAGCGTAAATGGGGTCAGAGCTATATTGATTG
>DASYXO010000291.1:0-1982 GCA_035934825.1 Casimicrobiaceae bacterium | reverse complement strand
CCCTTGAGCGCACGGTGGACCAGCAGGTCGGGATAACGGCGGATCGGCGAGGTGAAATGTGCGTAGGTCTCGTAGGCCAGGCCGAAGTGGCCGACGTTGTCGGGGCTGTACTGCGCCTGCGCGAGCGAGCGCAGCAGCACCGTCTGCAGCAGCGCGAAGTCGCTGCGGTCGCGGATGCGCCCGATCAGCGCCGCATAGTCGCGCGCCGTCGGCGAGTCGCCGCCGGAGAGCGACAGTCCCGAACCCGCGATGAATTCGCGCAGCGCCGCGAGCTTGTCGGGGGGCGGGGACTCGTGGACGCGGTGCAACGCCGGTTGCTCGTTCTCCTCCAGCAAACGCGATGCGCAGACATTGGCTGCCAGCATGCACTCCTCGATCAGGCGGTGGGCATCGTTGCGCGGTGCGGGAACGATTCGTGCGATCCGGCCTCTGGCATCGAATTCGATCGCGAGCTCCGGAGTGTCGAAATCGATCGCCCCGCGTCGCTCGCGCGCAGCGAACAGGACCTTGTAGAGGGCGTGCAGGTGGGCGAGGTGCTTGCGCAGCGCAGGCGGCGCCGTGCCAGCTCTGCCATCCCCGGCCATCAGCCACCCATATACCTGCGTGTAGGTGAGTCGCGCGCGGGAGTGCATGACCGCCGGATAGAACACGTACGACGCGATCTCTCCCTGGGCGTCGATGCGCATGTCGCAGGCCATGCACAGGCGATCGACTTCGGGCTTGAGCGAGCACAGCTCGTTCGCCAGCGCCTCGGGCAGCATCGGGATCACGCGCCGCGGAAAGTACACGGAGGTCCCGCGCTCGCGCGCGTCGCCGTCGAGCGCATCGGCGTCGCGAACGTAGTGCGAGACGTCGGCGATCGCGACGATCAGTCGCCAGCCATCGCCGTCGGGCTCGCAGTAGACGGCATCGTCGAAGTCCCTGGCGTTTTCACCGTCGATGGTGACCAGCGGAAGGCCAGTCAGGTCGCTACGGCCCTTGCGGTCGGCCGGGCGCACCGCGTCAGGCAGGCGCTCGGCCTGACGCCTACCCGCCGCGCTCCATTCGAAAGGCAACGCGTGCTTGCGCAGCGCGATCTCGATCTCGATGCCGGGGTCGGTCGCGCTGCCGAGGATCTCCTTGACGCGGACGATCGCCTCGCGATGTGCGCTCGGGTGCTCGATGATCTCGACGACGACGACCTGTCCCGTCTTTGCGCCGTTGCGCTCGTCGGGCGGTACGATCAGGTCCTGGTTGATCCGGCGGTTCTCCGCCTCGACGAACCACACGCCGCGTTCATCGTGGATGCGCCCGACGACTTCGCGGTTGGCGTGCAGCAGCACGTCGACGATCTCGCCCTCCGGGCGCCCGCGGCGGTCGACGCCGACGATCTTCGCGCTGACGCGGTCTCCGTGCAGCGCCTTGTGCATCTCGCGCGGCGACAGGAACAGGTCATCGCCACCAGCGTCGCGAACCAGAAAGCCGAAACCGTCGGCGTGGCCCTGGATCGTCCCGGTCACGAGGTCGAGCTTGGCGGCGATGCAGAGCTCGCCCTTGCGGTTGACCAGGATCTTGCCGTCGCGCTCGAGGATGGCGACGCACTCGTCAAAGGCGCGACGGTCCTTCTTTCGGACGCCGAGGCGCGCTGCGATTTCGGCGGCGTCCAGAGGCACGCCGGCATCGGATAGCTCGCGCAGAATCGCCTGCGCCGAGGCGGGCGAGCCGCCGTCGGCGCAGGCCGTGGGCGCGGCCTTGGCGCGGGAGCCGGCCACTCGCTTTTGGGTCCGGGTGCTCTTTGACAAGGGTTGGCCCAGCTCTTAAAATGTTGGGTTCAAGTCGTGCCTGCCCAGATGGCGGAATTGGTAGACGCACCAGGTTCAGGTCCTGGCGGTGGCAACACTGTGGAGGTTCGAGTCCTCTTCTGGGCACCACTGCGGATAGAATACTTCACGCCCGCGCAAGCGGGCGTTGGTTTCGATGCCCGCGCAAGCGTGGGCGTCGTC
>DASYXO010000277.1:0-2337 GCA_035934825.1 Casimicrobiaceae bacterium | reverse complement strand
CGCGCCTGGGGCGGCGCGACGATCGCCTACCGCAGGCGGCTGGTCGAAAGCCCCGCCTACACGCTGAATCACGAGGAGGTCGAGAAAGCGCTCGAGGAAGGGATCCGGTTCGCGGAAGAACTCACGCCACTTGCGATCGAGGTCGACGAAGCGGGACACGCCATCGGACTCACCGTGTCGACGCAGCAGCGCGACGCGAACGGCAACCGGAGCGAAGGGCCGCGGGCACTGCTGCCGGCGCGGACGATCCTGGTCGCCGCGGGCACGCAACCCAACACCGTGCTGGCGCGCGAGGATCCCGCGCATTTCCCGCTCGACGGGCGCTATTTCGAGCTGCGCGACGAGGACGGCTCCGTCGAGCGCCCGCTGCGCGGTCTCGCGAAGCCTTCGATGCCGGCAGTGCTGACGACGATCCGCGGCGACGGCCGGGCGACCAGTTTCTTCGGCGACCTGCATCCGTCGTTTCACGGCAACGTCGTCAAGGCGATGGCGAGCGCGAAGCAGGGCTATCCGATCGTCAGCCGAATGCTCGCACGCGTCGCCCCTTCCGACGAGCGCAGCGACGCAGCGTTCTTCGCGATGCTCGACGAGGCGCTGCGCGCACGCATCGAGCGCGTCGTGCGGCTGACGCCGACCATCGTCGAGATCGTCGTGCACGCGCCGGCCGCGGCGAGGCGGTTCCGGCCGGGCCAGTTCTACCGGCTGCAGAACTACGAGGCACGCGCCCCGAAATCCCGGGGAACGCGGCTCGCGATGGAGGGCCTTGCCCTGACCGGGGCGTGGGTCGATCGCGAGCGCGGCCTGGTGTCGCTGATCGTGCTCGAGATGGGGGGATCCTCGAACCTGTGTGCGGCGCTCGAGCCGGGGGAGCCGGTGGTGCTGATGGGTCCCACCGGCGCGCCGACCGAGATCGGAAGCGATCGAAGCGTCGTCCTGGCGGGCGGCGGCCTGGGCAACGCGGTGCTGTTCTCGATCGGGCGCGCGTTGCGCGAGGCGGGCGCTCGGGTCCTGTATTTCGCCGGCTACCGGCGCATGATCGACCGCTACAAGATCGCCGAGATCGAGGCCGCCGCCGACGTCGTCGTCTGGTGCTGCGACGAGGGTCCGGGATTCGCTCCGACGCGCCCCCAGGATCGCTCCTTCGTCGGCAACATCGTCAGGGCCATGCAAGCCTACGCCAGCGCAGACATGGGCGCGCAGGCCATTCCCCTCGCCGATTGCAGCCGGATCATTGCGATCGGCTCCGACCGGATGATGGCGGCCGTCGGGGCTGCGCGGCATACGGTGCTGGCACCCTATCTCGCCCCGGACCACCGGGCGATCGGGTCGATCAACTCGCCGATGCAATGCATGATGAAGGAGATCTGCGCGCAGTGCCTGCAGCCGCATCGCGATCCCGTCACCGGCAAGACGAGCTACGTCTTCTCGTGCTTCAACCAGGACCAGCCGCTCGACCAGGTCGATTTTCCCGCGCTGGATGCGCGTCTGCGCCAGAACGCAGTGCAGGAGAAGCTGACGGCGCGCTGGATCGCGAGCGTGGCGGGTCCCCGCATCGCCGACTGACGCAACCGGCCTCCGGCGGCATGTGCGGGCCCAGAGGTTCCCTCCAGCGTCGTCCCGACGCCTCCTGCCGATCGCCGTTGATTTCCGTCAAGGGCCCCGGCGGCGAGCGGTGTAAGCTGCGCGCAATCGGGACCGCGGATCGCGCGCGGGCAGCGCGGGCCATTGGACGCGCGACCGCAGCGAGGCCGCCAACGCGATCGCCGGCCTCCGTGGGAGCAACGCCATGAGCGTCGATGCTGGTCTGCAGGACACGCTGCAGGACACGATCCTGCGCCTCGTCCGGCCCGGGAAGGGGATCCTTGCCGCCGACGAGAGCCTGCCCACGATCGCCAAGCGCTTTGCCGCGGTCGGCATTGAAGCGACGGCCGAAAGTCGCCGTGCCTACCGCTCGCTGCTGTTCACGACGCCCGGCGCCGACGCGTTCATCAGCGGAGTGATCCTGTTCGAGGAGACCCTCGCGCAACGCGCCGGGGACGGCACGCCGCTGCCCGAGGTCCTCGCTCGCGCCGGGATCGTCCCCGGAATCAAAGTCGACCAGGGCAAGGTGCCGCTCGCGGGCGCGCCCGGCGACGAGGTGACGCAGGGACTCGACGGCTTGGGCGCGCGCCTTCGGACCTACCGCGGACTGGGGGCGCGTTTCGCCAAGTGGCGAGAGGTCTACGCGATCGGGCCGCGCAATCCCACGTTGCTGGGGATTGCCGCGAACGCCGAGGTGCTGGCGCGCTACGCCGCCGCATGCCAGGCGGAGGACCTCGTGCCCATCGTCGAGCCCGA
>DASYXO010000205.1:0-3113 GCA_035934825.1 Casimicrobiaceae bacterium | reverse complement strand
CGTTGCGCTTGGCCAGCGTCCGGTCGACGTGCGCATCGCCCAGCACGGCGCGCCGCACGACCATGCCGCGGTCGTAACGTTCTGTTTCATCCATCGTCGTCACTCCTTGCTTGCGGTCAGGAATCGCAGAATCGCCTGCGTGAATGCGTACGCCGCCTCCACGTTCGACAGGTGCGGGGCCCGCAGCTCGACATAGTGTGCGCCGGAAATGTGCTCGGCGACGTAGCGCCCATCGCCTGGTGGCGTCGACTGATCCACGCTGCCTGCGATGACCAGCGTCGGGACGTGGATGTGCGACAGCGCGCTGCGCTGGTCCATGTCGCGAACCGCCGCACAGCAGGCGACGTAGCCGTCCGCCGACGTGCGCTCGAAGCTCGCCCGCAGCCTGGTAACCATCGGCGTCGGATGCTCGAGCAGCGCCGGCGTGAACCAGCGTGCCAGGACGGCCGGCGCGACGGCCGCCATGCCACCCTTGCGGATCGCGTCGATGCGCGCGTTCCACAGGTCGGCGGTGCCGATCCGCGCCGCGGTGTTGGCGAGCACCAGCCGGTCGATGCGCTCCGGGGCGTTCACGCCGAGCCACATGCCCGTCATCCCGCCCATCGACAGGCCGCAGAAATGCGCGCGCGGGATCGCGAGCGCGTCGAGCAGCGCCGCGACGTCGGCCCCAAGCATCGCGATCGTGCAGGGTCCCGGGGTCACTTCCGACTCGCCGTGGCCACGGGTGTCGTAGCGGATGACGCGAAATCGCGCGGCGAGCGAAGCAAGCTGCGGCTCCCACATCTCCAGCGACGCCCCGAGCGAATTGGAAAGGACGAGCGGCGGCGCGGCAGCGTCTCCGTCGATCCGGTAGTGCAGGCGGACGCCGCCGGCATTGGCGAAGGGCATGTACGCGTCGCTCGTTCAGGACCGGTGCGCAGCGAGCGCGCGCTCGATGTAGCGGTCGCTTTCGCCGAGGTAGTTGGCGGGATCGAACCAGTGGTCGAGGGCCGCTGCGTCCAGCGCCGAGGCAACCTCGGGGATCGCGCGCAGCACTTCGCGCAGGTGGGTGCGCTCCCTCGCGGCGCGCCTGCAGGCATCGGCGACCAGCGCGTGCGCACGGTCGCGGCCGAGCGCGGGCGCGAGCGCCATCTGCACTGCTTCGGCGAAGATCTGGCCCTGGGTAAGCCCGAGGTTCGCCCGCATCCGCTGCACATCGACCTCGAGCCCCGGCGCGACGTCGACCATCGCGGCGAGCGCGCCTGCAACCAGCAGCGCGATCTCAGGCAGCGTCTCCCATTCGGCCGGCCAGTTGCCCAGCCCGCGCTCGTGTTCCTGCGCAGCGGCGCTCAGCATGGTCGCCACCAATCCCGGAATGCGCAGTGCCGCGGCGATCGCCACCGACGCGCCCACCGGATTGCGCTTGTGCGGCATGGTCGACGAGCCGCCGCGTCCCGCCGCGGCGGGTTCGAACACCTCGGCGACCTCGGTCTGCGCGAGCAGGGCGAGGTCGCGGGCAAGCTTGCCGAGCGTGGCCGCCAGCAAGCCCAGCACCGTGGCGATTTCGCAGACGCGGTCGCGCTGGGTGTGCCACGGCAGCTCGGGCAGCGGCACCGCCAGCCGCGCGGCCAGCGCCTCGCCGACCGCGATTCCGCGATCGCCCAGCGATGCCAGGGTTCCCACCGCGCCGCCGAACTGCAACACCAGTGCGCGATTACGCGCCTCGCAGAGCCGCAGCCGGTGCCGGCCGAGCGCGCCGACAAACCCGGCGAGCTTGACCCCCAGCGTGACCGGAATCGCCTGCTGCAGCCAGGTGCGCCCGGCGAGGACCGTCGTCGCGTGGCGGCGCGCCTGGACCGCGAGCGCCGCTGCCAGTCGCTCGACGTCGGCGTCGATCAAAGCCAGTGCATCGCGCAGCTGCAGCACCAGCGCGGTATCGATGATGTCCTGGCTCGTCGCCCCCCAGTGGACATACCCGCGAGCCACAGGATCGGCCGCGGCGACATTGCGCGTCAGGGCAGCGACCAGCGGGATCGCCAGGTTTCCCGCACTCCGGGCTTCCGCCGCGAGTGCCTCGGCGTCGAAGCTGCCGGCGTCGCAGCAGGCAGCGATCGCATCGGCCGCGCCCTTCGGAATCACGCCGACGGCGGCTTCCGCCTGCGCGAGCGCGGCCTCGAAATCGAGCATGCGCCCGATGCGTGAGCGGTCCGAGAAGACCAAGCGCATCGCATCGGTGGTGAACAGTGCGTCGGGCATTGGCGAGGTATCAGCCTGGCGTCAGATGTCGAAAAAGACCGTCTCGTCGGGTCCCTGGATGTTGATGTCGAACCGGTAGACGACCTGGCCTTTGCGCTCCTCGCGAGTGGCGATCAGCGTCTTGCGGCGCACCTCCCATTCGATCAGGTTGAGCACCGGATCCTTCGCGTTGGCAGCGCTCTCGTCGGAAAAGTACATCCGTGTCGAGAGTCCGACGTTGATGCCGCGAGCGACGATCCAGAAACTGATATGCGGCGCCATTGGCCGGTTGCTGCGGCCCATCACCGATCCCGGCTTGATGGTGTCGAAGGCCCAGATGCCCGTCTTGAAATCCGAGCATCCGCGTCCCCAGCCCCGGAACGCCTTGTCGATCGGCTTGTTCTGCCGGTCCGCCGGATGGTTGTACTTGCCGGCGGCGTTGGCCTGCCAGACCTCGATCAGGACATCGCGCAGCGGCGTGCCCGATCCGTCGAACACGCGACCCTCGACCCGGATGCGCTCGCCTTTGGTTTTCGGCCCGGCCAGTGCGCTGCCGAAGTTGTGCTCGAAGATGTCGAAACCCGCCTGCTTGGGGGCAAGACCGATGTGAACATAGGGTCCCGCAGTCTGTGACGCCGTTTCCTTCAGGTACTCGAGTCGGTTGACCATGATCGTCATTCGCCTTGCATGGGGCCGTCGGCTTGGACGGCGTTCTCGAACCACGTCGCGCGCGAGCCGCGAAGCACGATGTCGAAGCGGTAGGCCAGACTGTCGAGCTGGACGCCCGCGTTGCGGTCGAGCGGCGCGATCAGCTGGCGCACTGCCGCTTCGGACGGGATGGTGCGCAGGATCGGGCAGCTCGCGATCAGCGGATCCCCCTCGAAGTACATCTGCGTGAC
>DASYXO010000178.1:0-4270 GCA_035934825.1 Casimicrobiaceae bacterium | reverse complement strand
ATTCCCGAAAGCGACCGGCGCAAGATCGCGCTGTTCACCAATGTCCCCCCCGAAGCGGTCATCCCCGCGCTCGATGCCGACTCGATCTACAAGATTCCTGCGGCGCTGCATGCCGAGGGGCTCGACGTGATCGTCTGCAAGAAGCTCGGCATCGACCCATCGCCCGCCGACCTGTCGACCTGGACGCGGCTGGTCGATGCGCTCGAGCACCCCGAGCGCGTCGTCGACATCGCGATGGTCGGCAAGTACGTCGACCTGACCGAGTCCTACAAATCGCTGTCGGAGGCCCTGACGCACGCCGGCATCCACTCGCGATCGCGCGTGCGGATCCATTACCTAGACTCGGAGGTGGTCGAGCGCGATGGCGTCGATGCACTTCGCGACATGCACGCGATCCTCGTCCCCGGAGGTTTCGGCAAGCGCGGCGTCGAGGGCAAGATCGCCGCAATACGCCACGCCCGGGAGAGCGGCGTCCCGTACCTCGGCATCTGCCTAGGCATGCAGCTCGCCGTCATCGAGTACGCGCGCCACGAGGCGGGGCTTGCCGAGGCGAACAGCACCGAGTTCGATCCCGGGACGCCGCATCCGGTCGTCGCGCTGATCACCGAGTGGCAGAACCGCGACGGCACGATCGAGCGGCGCGATGCAGGGTCGAACCTCGGCGGGACGATGCGCCTGGGCGCCCAGCCCTGCGAGGTCGTGCCCGGGACGCTGGCGCACCACGTCTACGGCGCGACGCGGGTCGCCGAGCGGCACCGGCATCGCTACGAGGTCAACAACCATTACCTGCCGCGCATCGAGGCTGCGGGCCTGCGCGTCGGCGCGTGGGCGAAGAGCAAGACGGCCGGCGACCTGTGCGAGATGATCGAGCTCCCGCAGCATCCGTGGTTCTTCGGTTGCCAGTTCCATCCGGAATTCACGTCGAATCCGCGCCGCGGCCATCCGCTGTTCGTCAGCTTCATACGCGCGGCGATCGAGCACCAGCAGCGTGGGGTGACCAGCGCCCCGGCCGCGGCGGCCGAGCTCGTCGCCTCGGCGTCCGCATGATGCGCCGCCGGGTCGCAGCGCTGGCTTGCCTTCGCCGGACGGCGGCACCGTGAAGCTCTGCGGCTACGAGGTCGGTCTCGACCGGCCGTTCTTCCTGATCGCGGGTCCATGCGTGGTCGAGTCGCGCCAGCTCCAGGTCGACGTGGCGGGTGAGCTCAAGGCGATCTGCGCCGGCCTCGACATCCCGTTCATCTTCAAGTCCTCCTACGACAAGGCGAACCGAAGCTCCGCCTCCTCGTATCGCGGACCCGGGATGGACGAAGGTCTGCGCATCCTCGCCGACGTCCGGCGTCATGTCGCGGTGCCGGTCCTGACCGACGTGCACGCCGAGGACGAGATCGCGGCGGCGGCGGCAGTCGTCGATGTCCTGCAGACGCCGGCGTTCCTCTGTCGCCAGACCGACTTCATCCAGGCCGTGGCGCGCTCGGGCATGCCGGTCAACATCAAGAAGGGCCAGTTTCTCGCCCCCGGCGACATGCGCCAGGTCGTCGCCAAGGCGAAGGCCGCAAGCGGGGCCGACACCATCCTCGTCTGCGAGCGCGGCGCGTCCTTCGGCTATCACAACCTGGTGTCGGACATGCGCGCGCTCGCGATCATGCGCGCGACCGGCTGTCCGGTCGTCTTCGACGCGACGCATTCGGTCCAGCTGCCTGGCGGCAAAGGCACGTCCTCGGGCGGCCAGCGCGAGTTCGTGCCGGTGCTCGCGCGCGCGGCAGTCGCAGCAGGCGTCGCCGGGTTGTTCATGGAGACCCACCCGAATCCGGAGGTCGCGCTGTCCGACGGGCCCAACGCGTGGCCGCTGGGCAGGATGCGCGCGCTGCTCGAAGCGCTGAAGGAGATCGACGCCGTGGTGAAGGCCGCAGGGTTTCCCGAGCAGGAGATGATGGCCGATGTGGTCGAAGGCGATTGAGCGCATCGCGCCGCCCGGGTCGCTTCCGCCGACGCCCGCTCCTCGCCTGGTCCCCGACACCCGATACCTGTTCCCAGATACCTGATCCCTGATGCCTGGTCCCCAAACATGAGCGCCATCGTCGACGTCATCGCCCGCGAGATTCTCGATTCCCGCGGCAATCCTACGGTCGAGGCCGACGTCGTCCTCGAATCGGGTGTATCGGGCCGCGCGGCGGTTCCATCGGGAGCGTCGACGGGCTCCAAGGAAGCCGTCGAGTTGCGCGACGGGGATGCCGCGCGCTACGGGGGCAAGGGCGTCACCCGGGCGATCGAGAACGTCAACACCGAGATCTGCGAGGCGGTGCTGGGCCTCGATGGCACCGAGCAGGGGCTCGTCGACCGCACGCTGATCGACCTCGACGGCACCGAGTACAAGTCACGGCTGGGCGCCAACGCCATCCTGGCCGTGTCCTGCGCCATCGCCAAGGCCGCCGCCGAGGAATGCTCGCTGCCGCTCTATCGCTACCTGGGTGGCGCAGGCGAGATGCAGCTGCCGGTCCCGCTGATGAACGTCATCAACGGCGGCGCCCATGCGAACAACCAGATCGACCTGCAGGAATTCATGCTGGTCCCGCTGGGTGCCCCGACGTTCCGCGAGGCGCTGCGCTACGGCGCGGAAGTGTTCCACACGCTCAAGGCGCTGATCGACGCCCGCGGCATGCCGACGACAGTCGGTGACGAAGGCGGCTTCGCTCCGGATCTGGATTCCAACGAGGCGGCGCTGCAACTCCTGGTCGAAGCAATCGACAAGGCGGGCTACACGCCCGGCACCGACATCGCGCTCGCGCTCGACTGCGCGGCGAGCGAGTTCCATCGAGACGGCGCCTACCGCCTGGAATCCGAGAACCGGGCGCTGACGTCGAAGGAGTTCGCGGACGTGCTCGCGACCTGGTGCGACAAGTATCCGATCGTCAGCATCGAAGATGGCATGGCCGAGGACGACTGGGACGGCTGGAAGCACCTGACCGACCGTCTGGGCAAGCGGGTACAACTGGTCGGCGACGACATCTTCGTCACCAACACCAGGATCCTGAAGCAGGGTATCGCCAAGGGGATCGCGAACTCGATCCTGATCAAGATCAACCAGATTGGCACGCTGTCGGAGACCTTCGCGGCGATCGCGATGGCGACGCGCGCGGGCTACACGTCGGTGGTGTCGCACCGCTCGGGCGAGACCGAGGATTCGATGATCGCGGACATCGCCGTGGGCACCAATGCCGGCCAGATCAAGACTGGATCGTTGTCGCGCTCGGACCGGGTTGCCAAGTACAACCAGCTGCTGCGCATCGAGGAAGACCTGGGCGATGCGGCGACGTATCCGGGCCGCGGCGCACTGTTCAACCTGCGCTGAGTCGCTGCCGTGCGCTGGCTCGCCCTCGTCTTCGCCGCGCTGATCCTGGCGATCCAGTACCCGATGTGGCTGGGCAAGGGTGGCTGGCTGCAGGTGCGCGAATACGATCGCCAGGTGGCACTGCAGCGCGATGCGAACGCGAAGCTCGCGGCTCGCAACGACACGCTCGACGCCGACGTGCGCGACCTCAAGACCGGCTACGAGGCGATCGAGGAGCGCGCGCGCGCCGACCTCGGCATGATCCGGCACGACGAGGTGTTCTTCCAGATCCAGACGCCCGGGGCACCCGCGAAGCCCGCGGCCGCCCCGGCCCCGCCCTTGCCGGCCCCACGTTGAAGCCGCGAGCCTCCGTCGCACGCTTTGCCGGCGCTCGGCTTCCGCTCCCGCGGGGCGTGAGCGCGTTGGGGTGAGGGCTGGGCAAGTGCAGCATGTCGAGAGCCGGCAGAACCCGCGACTGCGCGAAGTCGCACGCCTGATCGGGTCCTCGCGGGATCGCCGCAAAGCCCAGCGTTGCGTGCTCGAGGGCGCGCACCTGATCGGCGTGTACTGCGACCGGCACGGCGCGCCGGAAACGCTGGTCGTCGTCGACGAAGCCGCCGGCCGCCCCGATATCGCGGCACTGATTGCGCGCGTCGCGCCCTCGCGCGTTCTCTCGGTATCGCGGTCGATGTTCGCCGAGGTCGCGACCATGCCTCCCGAAGTCGGGGCCCTCGCGGTCGTCGCGAGTCCCCACGTGACGGCCGCCGCCCCCGGGCGCTTCTGCCTGCTGCTCGAGGACCTGCAGGATCCGGGTAACGTCGGCACGATCCTGCGCAGCGCGGCGGCGGCGGGCGTCGACCAGGTGGTCATGTCGCAGCACTGTGCGTTCGCGTGGTCCCCGAAGGCACTGCGTGCGGGGCAGGGCGCGCACTTCCTGACGAC
>DASYXO010000174.1:0-12123 GCA_035934825.1 Casimicrobiaceae bacterium | reverse complement strand
ATCACGCCGTAGCGCAGGCTCTGCTTGCCGCCGGCGCGGCCCGCGACGCCCGCGACGCGCAGGCGGACCGTGCGCGACCCGGCGCGGGCGTCGAGCCAATCGCCGCTGCGCAGGCCAAGCCAACGCGCCGCGGCCGGACTGACGAAGACCGTGTCGCTGCGCAGCGTGTCCAGCCGGTCGTGCGCGATCGCGATCAGCGCCGGATTGATCGCGGCGGCACGAAACACATCGACGCCGATCAGCGGCAGCGGATGGACGTGGCCCGCGATCGCGGCGTCGACCTCGACGACGGGGCTCGCGACCGCGATGTCGCGGCCGCTGGCGATCGTCGCATAGAGCGCCTCGTCGAAGCCCTCGGAGGGACCGCGGACCTCGAGGTCGGCGTCGCCTGCGAGCGTTGCGAGCCCCGACTCGAGCTCGTGGACTGCGCTGCGATTGACGAGCTCGACGGCATACCCCAGCGCGACCCCGGACGCAATCGCGAACATGGCGACGAGCGCGCGCGTCTGCGATCGTCGCAGGCCGCCGCCGGCAACCGCGCGAACGACGGCGAGCGCAGGCGAAGCAGGTCGCGTCATGAGGGCGGCGGCATTGCGACACCGCCTCAGTCGACGTCGTCGCCGCGGTCGTCGCCGGCCCCCTGCTCGCGCAGGCCGTCGGCGGCGAGCTTCAGCACGCGGTCCGCCGAGGCCGCCGCGGCGCGCGAATGCGTGGCGATGATACCGGTCGCGCCATCGCGCTTGACCGCGTCACGCAGCAGTCCGATGACCTGCCGCGCGCTTGCCGGGTCGAGGTTGCCGGTGGGCTCGTCGGCGAGGACCACGGCCGGACAATGGACGAGCGCGCGCGCGATCGCCACCCGCTGCAGCTCGCCCCCCGACAGCTCGACCGGGCGGGCGCCCCCGCGTCCACCGAGGCCGACACGCTCGAGCATCGTGGCAACGCGCGCGTCGGCGTCCGGTCCGTGCCGATGCTGCAACGCGAGCGGCAGCGCGACGTTGGCGGCAACCGACAGGTACGGCAGGACGTGGAACGCCTGGAACACGAAACCCATCCGGTTTCGCCGCAATGCGGTGAGCGCATCGTCGTCGCAGGTCGCCAAGTCGACGCCGTCGACGACCACCGTGCCGGCGTCGGGCCGGTCGAGCCCGGCGATCAGGTTGAGCAGCGTCGATTTGCCGATTCCCGACGCACCGACGATCGCGACGTACTCGCCGCGCGCGACCGTCAGCGACAGCCGGTCGAAGACCTGCCGCGGCGCGGCTCCTGCTCCGGCGTAGGCCCGCGAGAGCGCGTGGACCTCGATCATGCGCAGGAGCCCAGCCCGGTGCGCGACCCGGAAGGCCGCAGCGCTAGGCGTGCAGGGGGACGAAGCGCAGGGCGACGCCGTTGTTGCAGTAGCGCAGGCCTGTCGGTTGCGGGCCGTCGTCGAAGACGTGCCCTTGGTGGCCGCCGCATTTGACGCAGTGGTACTCGGTGCGCGGGACGATGAGCTGCAGGTCGGTCTTGGTCGCGAAGACCCCGGGGATCGTCGTGAAATAGCTCGGCCAACCGGTGCCGCTGTCGAACTTCATCGCGGACGTGAACAGCGGCAGTGCGCAGCCGGCGCACACGAAGATCCCGGGCCGGTGCTCGTCGTTCATCGGGCTGCTCCAGGGGCGCTCGGTTCCCTCCCGGCGGAGGACGGCGTAGGCGGCGGGGCTCAGCTGCTTGCGCCACTGCGCATCGGTCATGACGACCGGGGTCGCGTCGCTCGCAACGCTGGCGTTCTTCGCGAGCAGGCGCTTCCAGTCGCGCTGGAGTTCCGCCACCGTCGGGCCGGGGGCGGCGGCGACCTTCCGGTATTGGGCACGGGCCATCCCGAACCCGCCGGCGACGGCGGCAGCGCCCAGCAGGAACACGCGTCGGTTCATCGTTGGATTCCGTTCGGGGCAGTCGTCGGGTTGGATGATCGGAGGGCGCGAACGTTCCGCAGTCCCCACCTGGCCTCGGTCGCGTCCGCCCGCGCATGCCTTACACGGCGGCTCAGGCTCGTACCGGAGGTCGATTGCGGCGCGGCCTGGCCGCAGCGCCGCTGCGCGTATTCCAGACATCGCGGACAACGTCGCGCAGCGCATGGATCGGGGCATCCCGCTCGCGGTCGCGCCGATAGAGAAACTGCAGGGTCGTCGCCAGCCGGGCGCCATTCCCATTCCAGATGAAGACCTGTCCAGCGGCGGCGAGCGCCTGCGCAATGTCCTCGCGCATCAGCGCGACCCCGACTCCCGCCGTCACCAGAGAGCTGATCACCGCTTCGTGATCGGCTTCGACGTGGCGCACCGGGGTCGCCCCGTTGGCACTGAAGAGCCGGGTCGCCAGGGCGTAGTGGGTACTGATCTGCGGGGTCATGATCCAGGGTTCGGCAGCGATCGCCTCCCAGCCCGCGCCCGCGAGGCGTTGCGACCATGCCGCCGGTCCGGCGACCCGGTAGGCGAATTCGCGCAGCGGGACCGACACCACTGCGCCGTGCGTCAACTCACCGTAGTAGAACGCCGCATCGAGCTCGCCGTCGCGGACCTTTTCGAAGGCGGCGCCGGTGATCTCGTGGTGGACGTCGATTTCCAGCTGCGGGTAGTGCTGGACGGCCCAGCGCAGCACATCGGCCAGGCGGATAAATTCCGGATCGGCGACAGTGCCCAGGCGCACCCGCCCGGCCACCCCGCCCCGGAGCTCCGACGCGCGGCTGCGCAAGGCCTGGGCTGCCGCGATCACTCGCTCGGCATCGGCCAGGAGCTGGCGTCCGACCGGTGTGAGCGTCATTCCGCCTGCGCCGCGCTCGAACAGGACTACCGAGAGCTCGTCCTCCAGGGCCTTGATCTGGGCCGATAGGGCGGGCTGGCTGACGTGCAGGCGCTCGGCAGCACGGGTCAGATGGCCGAGTTCCGCGACGGCGGCAAAGCTTCTGAGCTGGTAGAGCTCCATGGGCATCGGGCCCGACTCCGGGCTAAGGATAGAGGTGCGAATCCCTCCGCCAAGGATTCCGCAGCGCAATATACAGCAGATTCGACATCTGAATTTTCTATGCTAATGATCCAAAACCATGATTTGACTACAGTGTTCCATGATCCTATCTTGCAATGGTGCGGCGCACAACCGATGGGCCGCGGTGCAAAAGCGCCACAAGCGCCTGCAGGAGACAGCCAAATGTTCAAGTCCGAACCCTGGTCGCCCAAGGCGGCCGAACTCTACTTCAAGGAAAGCATTATCGGGAAGTTTTCGACGGTCATCGCGGAAGCCCTGGCCGGCAGCGCCAGCGCCGCCGAAGTCGCCCGCCGGGCACAGATCGGTCGCCGGGCACCGCCGGCGGATGCATTCGTGCCCACAGCGACGCCCGCGGCTGCGTCCGCGACGCCCGCGGCTGCGTCCGCGACGCCGCCAGCGCTGCGTATGTCGCTGCTCGATCGCCTCGACGCGTGGCACTTCCGCCAGGCGCAGCGCGAGCGCGAGGCTTACCTCGCGCGCTCGACGGACGTGTTCGATCTCGAGCGGCGCATCCGCGCGATCGAGCGCGGCACGACGGGACACGGCTACTGATTCCCGTCCCGAGGGTCAGAGCAGTCCCTCGAACAGCTGGACCTCGACGGGCGAGCCGGCGGCGACGTCGCCGGTCTCCGCTGGCAGCACGATGAAGCAATTCGCGCGCGACATCGATGACAGGATGCCCGAACCCTGATCGCCGGTAGTGCGTACCTGCCAGGCGCCGTCGGCGCCCAGCGTCAAGACGCCCCGCTGGAACTCGGTGCGTCCCGGCATCTTGCGGATCGGCGCGGCGAGCGGCGCCTTGAACGTCGGCTGCGACGCCACGTCCCGGTGTCCCTGCAGCACCCGCAGGGCATCGCGGACGAATTCATAGAACGTCACCATTACCGACACCGGATTGCCGGGCAGGCCGAAGAAATGCGCCGCGCCGACCTTGCCGTAGGCGAGCGGGCGGCCGGGCTTCATCGCGATCTTCCAGAACAGCACCTCACCGAGCTTGTCGAGCAGCTGCTTGACGAAATCGGCTTCGCCCACCGACACGCCTCCGGAACTGATCACGACGTCAGCGCTCGCGGCCGCAGTCGCGAAGGCCCGCTCGAGCGCGTCCGGGGCATCGCGAACGACGCCCATGTCTACGATCTCGCAGTTGATCCGCGTCAGCATCCCGTACAGCGTGTAGCGGTTGCTGTCGTAGACCTCGCCGGCGGCGAGCGGCTGGCCGATCGACCGCAATTCGTCGCCGGTCGAGAAGAAGGCGACGCGAAGCCGTCGATAGACACTCACCTCGCTGATGCCCAGCGATGCGAGCATCCCCAGCTCGGCAGGGCGCAGCGGCTGCCCGGCGCCGAACACCGGCGCGCCACGCTTCAGATCCTCGCCGGCAAAGCGCCGGTTCTGTCCCGACTTCGCCACCGCGCCGGACGCGACGCGCACGCCCCCCGGAATCTCCGTTGCGCGCTCCTGCATGACGACGGTGTCGGCGCCCTGCGGCATCACGCCGCCGGTGAATATCCGCACCGCTTCTCCCGCCGCGATCGCTCCCGAATGGGGTTTGCCGGCGAACGAATCGCCGACGCGCTTAAGCGTCGTCTCGCCGCTGGCAGCAAGGTCGGCGAAGCGCACCGCCCACCCGTCCATCGCGGAGTTGTCGTGCCCCGGCACGTCGAACGGCGACACGATGTCCTCGGCGAGCACGCGGTCGAGCGCAGCACGGATGTGGACGCGTTCGACGGTGGTGATCGGGGTGAGGAAGCGGCGGATCAGCGCGCGCGCCTTGTCCACCGGCATCGAATTGGGATCGTAGTCGTCGGCGCAGGAAAGCTCGCGCAAGGTCGTCGGTGCGGTCATCGGGTCGGCCGAAAGCGAAAGGAAACGGAGCCTCGATTCTAAGGGCGTTCACGCGTTCCCGCGAACCGCCTGTAAACCAGGGACGCACCACGTTTTCCGGGTTCAAAACGTGGTGCGTCCCTGGTTTTCACGTCGCCGGGGTGGCGTTGCCGCGCAACTCCTCGCGCGTGTTGATGTTGCGAAACGCGTCGGCCTCGTCGTCGAACCGGGCCTCGACGACGCCCAGCGTCGCGTACCAGAGGTCGATCTTGCGTCCGCCGCCCTCCAGGAAAGCCGTGAGGTGGAGAAGGGTGTCGCATCGCACCAGCGCGAACACCGGGTGCGGCTGGTCGAACGTCCGGGCAACGGCAAGCTGCGCATTCCCGGCGACCAGCGCCGCCGCCAATCTCGACACCAGGTCCGCCGGCAGGAACGGGGAATCGCAGGGCGCGGTCGCCACGTAGGTTCCGCGGGCCCGCATCATGCCTGCCTGCAAGCCGGCGAGCGGTCCGGCGAATCCGCCGACGGCGTCGGCAACCACTGGATACCCGAAAGCCGCATAGCGCTGGGCATTCTGGTTGGCATTGACGATCAAGGTGCCGACCTGGGGC
The DNA here is from genome assembly GCA_035934825.1 of Casimicrobiaceae bacterium. Lineage (GTDB taxonomy): Bacteria > Pseudomonadota > Gammaproteobacteria > Burkholderiales > Casimicrobiaceae > VBCG01. Next base: position 6,667 of record DASYXO010000174.1, on the reverse strand, counting down.
GCAAAGCGGGCGATGACGTGCTGGGCCAGCGGCTTGCCGTCGAGCGCAACGAGGCCCTTGTCCACGCCGCCCATGCGGCGTCCCTGGCCGCCTGCGAGCACGATGCCGGTGATGTCGGCGCGCGGGATCGGCGTCGTCGCGCCCGGGTGTGCCGCAGCCGGGCCCGTCATGCGCGGAAGCGTCCAGCGCCGGTGAAGAGCAGGTAACGCTTGTTGGTCGCGCGGCCGATCATCGTCATGCCGACTTTCTGCGCGATCTCGTAGCCCATCTGGGTGAGGCCGGAGCGCGACACCAGGAACGGAATGCCCATCTGCGCGGCCTTGATCACCATTTCGGAAGTGAGCCGGCCCGTCGTGTAGAAGATCTTGTCGGCCCCGTTCTCGCGGTCGAGCCACATCCGGCCCGCGATGGCATCGACGGCGTTGTGGCGCCCGACATCCTCGACGAACATCAGGATCTCGGAGCGCTGCGGTGCGTTGGTCGCGAGCGCGCAGCCGTGCACGGCCCCGGCCTGTTTGTAGATCGTCTCGTGCAGCCGGACCTTGTCGAGGAGGTCATAGAGCGTGGCCTGCGTCAGCGTCGCATGGGCGGGCAGCTTGACGCTGTCGATGTCCTCCATCAGGTCGCCGAACACCGTGCCCTGGCCGCAGCCACTGGTCTTGGTGCGCCGGGCGGTCTTCGCTTCGAGATCGGCGAGGCCGCCGCGGGTCGTCACGGCGACGGAATTGGTCTCCCAGTCGACCTGCACGGCGACGATGTCCTCCAGCGATTCGACGAGGCGCTGATTGCGCAGATATCCGATGGCCAGCGCCTCCGGGGCGGCGCCCAGCGTCATCAGCGTCAGGAGCTCGCGCTTGTCGACATACAGCGTCAGCGGATGCTCGCCCGCGACAGGCACGTCGCGGCGCTCGCCGTGCTCGTCGACGGCGGCGACCTCGAAGGTCGAGGGTCGCGCCGCCTGCGTCAGCGAGGGTCGATATGGGACGCTGTCGCCTGCGTCCAAGCTCAACCCCCGATGTACGACATCTCGACCTTGTGCAATCGCGGCGTGTCCGCGCTGCGCAGCGCCGAGTAGCGGTCGGCGCGCCTGCGCCAGATCGCGGCGATCGCGCTGCCGATCTGGTCGTCGGAGTAGCTCCCGCGCAGCAGCGCGCGCAGGTCGTAGCCGGCGCTCGCGAAGAGGCAGGTATAGATCTTGCCCTCGGTCGACAGCCGCGCGCGCGTGCAATCGCGGCAGAAAGCCTGCGTGACCGACGCGATGACGCCGATCTCCTCGCCGCTGTCGCGGTAGCGCCAGCGCTCGGCAACCTCGCCCGCGTAGTTGGGCGCGGCCGGCTCGAGAGGGAACTCGCGCGCGATCGCCGCGACGATTTCCGCGGCGGATACGACGTGCTCCATCCGCCAGCCGTTGGTGTGCCCGACGTCCATGTATTCGATGAAGCGCACGATGTGGCCGCTGCCGCGGAAGTGACGCGCGAGCGGGGCGATCGCATGCTCGTTCACGCCGCGCTTGATCACCGCGTTGATCTTGATTGGCGAGAGCCCGGCGGCCCGGGCGGCGTCGATGCCTTCGAGGACGCGTTGCACGGGGAAATCGACATCGTTCATCGCCCGGAACGTCGGATCGTCGAGCGCATCGAGACTGACGGTCACGCGGCGCAGGCCGGCGTCGCGCAGCGCGCGCGCCTTTCTGGCGAGCAGCGCGCCGTTGGTCGTCAACGTCAGGTCGACGTCGCCGAGGGAGGCGAGCATCTCGACGAGGCGCTCGAGGTTCCGGCGCAGCAGCGGTTCACCGCCGGTGAGCCGGATCTTGCGCACGCCCTGGCGGAGGAATATTCCGGCGATGCGGGTGATCTCCTCGAAGCTCAGCAGGTCCGCATGCGGCAGGAACGGAAAATCGCGTCCGTAGACGTCCTTCGGCATGCAGTAGACGCAGCGGAAGTTGCACCGGTCGGTCACCGATATCCGCAGGTCGTGCAGATCGCGGCCCAGTGTGTCGACCGGGAGCTCCAGGTCGGGACCGGCGGCGTCGGCCGCTTCGCGCACGAAGGCGTCCATCGCGGCGACGTTTCCCGCGTTGCGGACATCGGTGAGCGGAATGATCGTGGGCATGTTCGGATTTCGATGTTAGCAGACGGGCGCCACTTGGCGATGTCGCGATGTATGATCGAACATGAGCCGCGAACACGCGTCCGACGTGATTGCGATCCAGCCGTACGTTCCCGCAATCGGATCGACGACGCGCCGATGACGACGCAGCGACAGGTCGTCGATGTCGTGATGGAGCGCGTGCCGCTCGCCAGCCGCTGGGCGAGCGAGCGCTGGCAGCCCGCCGCGGTTTCGATCGGCAGGGCGCCGTCGGTACACCCTGGCGCGACCCTGGAGCGCGGCGGCGCGGGTGGCGAGCAATGGCGCTTTCGCGGCTTCGAAATCGAGTTGAACCGCAGCGAAGCCGAGGGCTACTGGCTGAACATGACCACAAGCGTTCCGCGGGTATTCGTCATGTGGCGAATGTCCGAGGAGGGCGCAACCCCGCCTGCGCACCCGGTAATCGTGACTGTCAGCTACAACGAAGCGGCCCGGTTCATGGACGGCGGAGAGCAAGTCGACAACGTTCCGATGGTTCGCGAAATCGCCGAGTGGGTGCAAGCCTTTGTCGCGGCCAATTACAAGCCCGAGCCGCGTCGCAAAGTGAAGCGCAACGACCCGTTCGCTGATGACGCGGCGGATCCGGGCGGGAACGGCGGGCCGCGTCGATGAGCGTAGGCGAAAGCGCGCCGGCCGACACGGGCGACCCCGAGCGCTTCTCGCTGCGGCGCTGGTCGCAGCGCAAGCATGCGGCGCTGCGAGGCTCGACACCGGCGCGGGCCGCCCCGGCGCAATCCGGTCCGGACCAGGTGCCGCCGGGCGGCGCGAGCTCGACGAACTCCACGCCCACTGCCGATGCGACGCCCGTCGCAAGCATCGCACCAGCGGGCGTCGACGAGGCGTTCCCGGCGCTCCGCGAGGAGATAGCTGCGGAGCGCACGAGCGGCGGCCACGCCGAGCTGCCGCCGGTGGACACGCTGAACATCGACTCGGACTTCAGCGCATTCATGCGCCCGGGAGTCGACGAGGCGCAGAAGCGTGGGGCCCTGAAGAAGCTGTTCAGCGATCCGCGTTTCAACGTCATGGACGGTCTCGACACCTACATCGACGACTACACGAAGTCCGACCCGGTCGAGCCGTCGTTGGCGCGCGAGCTCATGTCGAGATTGACCTTCGACACGCCGGCGACGCCGCCCGCGGCGACGGTCGATCCGATCGCTGCGCAGGACGAAACCTGCGAGCCCGGCGCGCCGAGCGATGCACGGCCGGGCACCGCAGTCGCGCTGCCGGTATCGGATGCCAGCACGCCGGCCGGGCCCTGCGAAACGCCGCTGCGCGAGCCCGATTCCACGTCGGAGGCGGGATGAGCGCTGCCGGCAAGAAGATGTTCCTGTGCACCTGCAACGGCACCATGCCGCTCGACCGCGACGCGCTGGCGAAGGGCCTGGGAATCGCGCCGCCGCATTTGCACACGGCGCTGTGCCAGAAGGAGCTCGATCGCTACGCCGGCGGGGCGGTCGGCGACCTGGTGGTCGCCTGCACGCAGGAGGCGCGCCTGTTCGACCAGGTGGCCGAGGAAGGGGGCAGGGCGCAATCGATCCGTTTCGTGAACATCCGCGAGAGCGCCGGATGGTCGTCGGAAGCGCGCGCGGCCACGCCGAAGATCGTCGCATTGCTCGAGGCAGCAGGGTTGCCGGAGCCGGAGCCCGTTCCGAGCGTCGCATACAAATCGAAAGGGCAGGTGCTGATCGTCGGCCCGGGCGACGCGGCACTTTACTGGGCGCAGGTACTCGCCGCCCCGCTTGCGGTCACCGTTCTGATGACCGGTCGCAGTGCGTCCGCCGAAATTCGCGGCGAGCGCAACTATCCGGTCCATTCAGGGACGCTCACCGGCCTGAGCGGCTGGCTCGGCGCATTCGAGGCCGAGTGGACGCAGCAAAACCCCATCGATCTCGACCTTTGCACGCGCTGTGGCGCATGCCTGCGGGCGTGCCCCGAGCGCGCGATCGGCTTCGACTTCCAGGTCGACCTCGATCGCTGCCGCGACCACCGCGATTGCGTCGCTGCCTGCGGCGCGGTCGAAGCGATCGACTTCGCGCGAAGCGATACCGCAAGGCACGCGCGTTTCGACCTGGTGCTCGACTTGCAACGGACCCCGGCGTTCACCCAGCACCAGCCACCCCAGGGCTATCTGGCGCCGGGGCCCGATCCGCTGCTGCAGGCGCGCGCGGTGGCCGAGCTCGCCACGATGACCGGCGAGTTCGAGAAGCCCAGGTACTTTGCCTACAAGCCTTCGATTTGCGCGCACAGCCGCGCGCAGAAGCAGGGTTGCACGCTGTGCATCGACGTCTGCTCGACGCGGGCGATCCGCCCGGACGGCGAGCACGTCGCAGTCGAGCCACACCTCTGCATGGGTTGCGGCGGCTGCGCCACCGTCTGTCCGTCGGGTGCGATGGCTTACGCGTATCCGTCCACGCCCGATCTCGGCCGGCGGATGCGCACGCTGCTGCACGCCTACGCGCGTGCCGGCGGGCGCGACGCCTGCCTGCTGCTGCACGCGGCAGACGGCAGGCGGGTGATCGAGAAGCTCGCACGCCGCGGGCGCGGACTTCCCGCGCGCGTGATTCCGCTCGAGATCGAGCACATCGCGTCGGTGGGCATCGATCTCTGGCTCGCCGCACTGGCCTGGGGCGCGTCGCAGGTCGGCGTGCTGGCGGCCGGCGGCGAGGCGCCGCAATACCTCGAGGCGCTCGCGTTCCAGATGAAGGTCGCGCAGACGATCGCGGGCGCACAGGGCTACCAGGGTGAGCATTTCCGACTGATCCGCGCCGGCGAGGGCGCGCAAAGCGAGCCCGCGGGCGCCGCGTCGGATGGCCGGGCCGAGGTCGAATTGTGGGACTGGCCCGTCGCGCTCGCGCCCCGCGTCGCCGCCACCTTTGCTGCCACGGGCGAGAAGCGCCGCACGCTGGCGCTCGCGTTCGACCATCTGGCGCTCCATGCGCCGATTCCGCAGGCATCCATTGCGCTGCCCGCGGGCTCACCGTTCGGGACGCTCGAGGTCGATCGCGACCGCTGCACGATGTGCCTTGCCTGCGTCGGCTCGTGCCCCGAAGGTGCGCTGCTCGATCACCCCGAGTCGCCGAAGCTTCGCTTCATCGAAAGCAGCTGCGTGCAGTGTGGTCTATGCGCGGCGACCTGCCCGGAGAGCGCCATTGCGCTGGTGCCGCGACTCGACCTGACGCCCGAGGCGAGGTCCCCGCGGCTGCTCAACGAGGCTGCCGTGCACGCCTGCATCCGCTGTGGCAAGCCGATGGGGACCGAGAAGCTGGTGCGCGCGGTGGTCGAGCGGCTGCGCCACCACTCGATGTTCGCTGGCGAGGACCGGTTGAAGCGCCTCGAGATGTGCGCCGACTGCCGGGTGTTGGACCTGATGGCGAGCGAACATAGCGCCGATATCCGCGATTCGTGAAGCAGCAGGCATCGCTGGTCGTGTCCCACCCGATCGCGCCCGAGGACGCGACTCGCGCCGACTTCTACGCATTGCTCGCGAGGCTCTTCGCCGACGCGCCCGACGCGGCCATGCTCGCCGCGCTCGCCCGCGCTGCGCGAATGGATGGCGAGTCGTCGAGCATCGCGGTGGCCTGGAACCGGTTGATCGAGGCGAGCTCGGCGATGGATCCGGCGGCGGCGGCGCAGGAGTACACCGACCTCTTCATCGGCGTCGGCAAATCCGAAGTGAACCTGCACGCTTCGTATTGGCTCTCCGGTTTCATGATGGAGAAGCCGCTGGCGAACCTGCGCGGCTCGCTCGCGGAGCTCGGCATCGCCCGGCGCGACGAGGTCGCGACACTCGAGGACCACTTGTCGGCGCTGTGCGAGACGATGCGCCTGCTGGTCGCAGGTCACGGCGATCGCGGGCCCGCCACCCTCGGGATGCAGCGCGCCTTCTTCGAGCGCTACATCGCGCCTTGGGTATTCGAATGTTGCGCTGCAATAAGAAATTGTCCTATTGCCAACTACTATGTGCACGTCGCAGAATTTGCAAGGGAGTTCATTGCGGTCGACCGCGATGCGCTCGCCATGGACTGAAAACGACAAGATCGCGGAACTCAGCGTTTCCCCGGAGGGCTCCATGTCCCACGCGTCGCGGCACGACAGTTCCGCAGCTTCGAATCTCCCGCTCCGGCAGCCCGACGTCCGGCGCCGCCGTTTCCTGATCGCCTTCGGCGCAGGGGCCGCAGGTGCCGCGGCCGCCGCCCCCGCGATCGCCGGCCCGGCGGCGGCCGTCGCGCAGGCCGCTCCCGAGCCCGAATCGACGGGCTATCGCGAAACCGAGCACGTTCGCCGCTATTACGCGTCCACGCGACTCTAGGCAATGAGCGCGGCAAGCTCAGGCGACCGGATCCCCGCGCAGGCGGCCCCGGGCGACATCGGCATCTAGCAGGAGACACCCATGCTGCTCACGCGCAAGACCGAACCCGTCCGCGGCGCCACTGCAAGGCTCGTCCGATCCCCGGGGGGGCGCGCCCCGACGATGGACCGCCGCAGCTTTCTCAAGCGCTCGGGGCTCGCCGCGGGT
>DASYXO010000173.1:0-17008 GCA_035934825.1 Casimicrobiaceae bacterium | reverse complement strand
GGTCTGGGATTCGGCGACCAACATGATCTACCTCGCGCTGCCCGAGGTGCACCATGGTCCGGGCGCGGTCTACGTGATCGATCCGCACACCCGGAAGGTGGTCAAGGAATACCGGCAGCCGCCCGGCGACGAGTGCGAAGCCGGGGGCATCTCGCTCAACCTCGAGCAGCAGGAAATCCTGATCGGCTGCGACCACAAGGGCCAGACCGATGTCCTGGATCTCAAGACCGGGCACGTCACGGAGTTGCCGATCCTGGGCGGCACCGACCAGACCGCGTTCGACCCCGGCATGCACATGTACTTCGTCGCCTCGCGGCGCGGCTCGATGGGCCCGGTGCTCGGCGTGATCGATTCGCGCACGCACAAGCTGGTGTCGCATCCCAAGACGGCGAAGCTCACCCACGCGGTCGCGGTGAATCACAGCAATCACAAGGTCTACCTGCCGATGATCGGGAACGACGAAGCCTTCGACAACGATCCCGCCAAGGGGCTCTCGTGCCTGCACGGTTGCATCGGCGTCTACGCGCCGGAATGAAGTTTGCCGCGCCCGCGCCGGAGCTTCGGCCGGCGCAGCGCGGCGAGATTGCCTGATCGACGATGCGTCCGAATGCGACCTACCAACAGAGGAGCGAGGCAATGAGGAACAAGCACAAGCTGACCGTGCTGGCAGTCGCCATGGCATCGGCGGGACTGCTGCAGATGGCAGTCGTCGCGCCAGCCGCGGCGCAGACCCCGAGTCTCACCGACTTGCAGAAGCAGATCCAGGCGTTGCAGCAGCAGATCGAGAGCCTGCAGCAGCAGGTCAACAACGCCCAGTCCTCGGCCGACAACCTGCAGAAGATGGGGGGTCCGATCAACAAGGACCATCCGGGCTTCTGGAAGATACCGGGTACCGACACCTGGATGACCTTCGCCGGGCACATCAAGCTCGACGCCATGTACGACCGCAAGCAATCGGTCGGCCCGCAGACCGATTTCTCGGCGATACCGATGATCGGTGCGCCGGGCTCCGACCGGACCGGCAACGTCCAGGCGAACGCCAAGCAGAGCTACCTGTACCTCGAGACGCACACGCCGACGCCGTACGGCGATCTCGAGGCGCACCTCGCCACCGACTTCTACCTGTCGACGCAGGGCAATCCCAACATCTCCAATTCCTACGCGATGCGCTTGCGCAACGCCTACGGTGTTCTCGGGGAGTGGACCTTCGGCCAGGACTGGTCGGCGTTCCAGGACACGGCCGCCGGGCCGAACGCGCTGGACTTCAACGGTCCGGCCGGGCAGGTGTTCATTCGCCAGCCGCAACTGCGCTGGACCCATGCGGTGCCGGGGAAGGATGGCGTGGTCGACCAGTACATCGTCTCCGTGGAGAACCCCTCGGGCGACTTCTTCGCTCCCGCCGGACTGTACAACGGCAACGCGACCAACATCGACCAGGATGGCCAGACGGCCGATCCCGCGGGATGTACGCTGGGTCGCGTCACGCCCTGCCAGAACGGTCCCAGCCAGCTCGCGAAGTTCCCCGACCTGATCGGTCGCTGGGAGCATGACGCACCCTTCGGTCATGTCTCGTTCCAGGCCCTGGCGCGCAAGATCTCGGTCGACACGGGCTCCATCGGCGTGCCCGCCGGCCAGGTGGTCAAGACCGACAAGTGGGGCTTTGGTCTTGGCGCCTCCGCCGTGATCAACATGAACCAGCTCGAGCCCACGCTGGGCAACGACCAGGTCTTCTTCTCGCTCCAGGGCGGGCCGGGCATCGGCCGCTACCTGCAGGACCTGCTGTTCAACGGGGCGATCCTGAACGACAACACGCACCAGCTCGACCTGATGAGCTCGCTGGGGGGCTTCATCGCCTACGAGCATTTCTGGCCCGGCGACCAATGGGAGACGAATCTCATCTACGGGTATGAAAAGACCAATCTCAAGGACGTCGACCAGTTGATCGCCGACGGCGCACAGCTCACCAAGCGGTCGCAGTCGGTGCACCTCAACCTGATCTGGCACCCGGTTCCGAACACGAGTTTCGGCATCGAGACCAGCCTGGGCAAGCGCGAGGTCGGCGGCTTCATCCCGCCTGGACAGCAGGATCACGGTTACCTGGAGCGCTTCCAGTTCACGGGCGTCTACAGCTTCTGAGCGAGCGTGAGGGAGCGGTAACCAACGGCAAGGCCGCCCTGGCGACACCCCGCCCTTTCATCGTGGCTCCATCGCGGTGCAGGGGCGGGGTGCGGCGGTCGGACCGGGCCGCGCGATCGGGCAGTCCGTTAAGGAGGTATTCGACGTGAACGCAACTCAAGTGCAGGACCCGACCCAGTACACCGGGCTGAAGAATCGGTGGGCGCAGCTCGTCATGGGAATCATCTGCATGGCGATGATCGCCAACCTGCAGTACGGTTGGACGCTGTTCGTCAACCCCATGCACGACAAGATGGGATGGACCAAGGCGGCGATCCAGGTCGCGTTTTCGGTGTTCGTGCTGACCGAGACCTGGCTGGTTCCGGTCGAGGGCTGGGCGATGGACAAGTTCGGCCCGCGTCCGGTCGTGCTGCTAGGCGGAGTACTGGTGGCCATCGCCTGGGTGCTCAACTCGATGGCGGCCTCGCTCGGGATGCTCTATTTCGCCGCGATCGTCTCCGGTGTGGGCGCAGGATGCGTCTATGGCACCTGCGTCGGCAATGCGCTGAAGCTCTTTCCCGACAAGCGCGGCCTGGCCGCGGGCCTGACGGCGGCAGGGTTCGGCGCCGGGGCGGCGCTGACCGTGATCCCGATCTCCGCGATGGTCCACAGCGGCGGCTACCAGCAGGCGTTCTTCACTTTCGGACTGATCCAGGGCGGCGTGATCGTCGTGCTGGCGCTTTTCCTCATCCGCGCGCCCGTCAAGGCCGCGTTTGCCGGGGTGAGCACGCTGGCGAATCCGAAGACGCGGCGCGATTTCACGCCGGGACAGATGATGAAGACGCCGGTGTTCTGGCTGCTCTACCTGATCTTCGTGCTGGTGGCGGCAGGAGGCCTGATGGCGGCCGCCCAGGTCGCGCCGATCGCCAAGGATTACGGCGTCGCATCGGTCCCGCTCGCGGTGTTCGGGGCCACGATGCCGCTGCTGACCCTGACGCTCGTGATCGACAATCTCTGCAACGGATTCACGCGACCGCTCACCGGCTGGATTTCCGACCACATCGGCCGCGAGAACACGATGTTGCTCGTGTTCACGGGCGAGGGCCTGGCGATGCTCGGGCTGATGGAGTTCGGCCACACGCCCGGCGGCTTCCTGCTCTTCGCACCGCTGATCTTCCTGTTCTGGGGTGAGATCTTCGCGATCTTCCCGGCGGTGTGCGGCGACACCTTCGGCTCGAAGTTCGCGGCCGCCAACAACGGCTTCCTGTACACGGCGAAAGGAACCGGCTCGCTGCTGGTGCCGATCGCGAGCGTGATCAAGGCCTCGACCGGAAGCTGGGTCGCCGTCCTCTGGGTCGCGGCGATCATGTCCATCGCTGCCGCGCTGCTGGCCAAGTTCGTCGTGATGCCGATGCGTCGCGAGATGCTCGAAAAAGTGCAGGCGGAGCCCGTCGAGAAGACGATGCAGCCGGCCTAGCACGATCCGCGCGATGGCGGAAAACGGGGCGGCGCGTACCGCCCCGTTTTTTGGCCCGATGCGCCCGGCGTCATGGCCGTACCGGGGTCGTACACTGTGCTCGACGCCCGCGCGGCGGAACCCGGATCCCCGCAGGACATCGAACGTGTTCGTCGGCGCCTGCCGGCGTCCAGGTCGGAGGGCGCGTCCGTTCCCAGGACGCCTCGCACCGGCGTGACCGCGCGCGGGGAAGACACGCTACGATCACGCTGATCGACGAGATCGAGCGGTCGCACGCCGATCCGTGCATTCGACCGGTCGCGAAATGAGCTGTCGCAAGTCCACGTCGTGTCACTCGGGAAATGAAGATGTGCCGGAGACCGCAATGAGAATGCAAGTCCTCGCATGGGCGGCGATGGCCGTGGGGCTGGCAGGGTGCGCCAGCTACCAGCCCAGTCCGCTCGAGTCGCGGCCGACGATGCTCGAGGCCGTGCCGCACGTCATCGTCGATACCAGGAACCTGTCGCTGCCCGAGTTGCGCGCGCATCCGTTCGATCCGAGCCATGGCCTGGACATGACCGACGTGGCGATACTCGCCGTCGTCAACAATCCTGATCTCAAGCTCGCGCGCGACGATGCGCACATCGCGCGTGCGCAGGCGTTCGCGGCGGGGTTGCTGCCGGACCCGCAATTCTCGTCGGAGGTCGACCGGCCCGGACCTCGCGTATCCGGCAGCGACAACGCAGCCTTCAACGTGGGCCTGAGCTGGGACCTCGGCGCAGCGCTGATCTTCGGCCCCGCGAAGCGCAAAGCCGCCGAGGCAGCGTTGCGGCAGACCGACCTCAATCTGCTGTGGCAGGAATGGCAGGTCGTCGCGCAGGCGCGAATCCTGTTCGCGCAGAACGTCACCAACCGGCGCCTGCTCGAATTGCTCGAGGAAAATCGCAAGCTGCTGCAGGATCGCTACGATCGGACGCAATCCGCGCTGGCCAAGGGGCTCACGACCCTGGACGTCGCGATCGCGGACCTGTCGGCGCTCGCAAGCGTCGAGTCCCAGATCCACGGCACCGAAACGGATCTCAACGCCAATCGCGCGCAACTCGCCGCACTGCTGAACCTCAGTCCGTCGGTCAAGCTCGACCTGGTGGGGCCCGCGCAATTGCCGCCCCTGGACGATGCCAGGATCCGGGCGACCTTGGCCGATCTCCCGGCGCGCCGCCCGGACCTTCTGGCGCTCAAGGCCGGATACGAGAGCCAGGACCAGACCTACCGCGCGGCGATCCTCCAGCAGTTTCCCGATATCGTCATTGGACTCAACCGGCAGCGCGATACCAGTCGCATCTACAGCACCGGATACATCGTGAATTTCAATCTCCCGATGTTCGACCGCAATCGCGGCAACATCGCCGTGGCGCTCGCCACCCGGCAGAAGCTCTACGACGATTTCGCGGCCAGGATCAATGCGGCGCATCGGAACATCCTGGCAATCCTGGTAAACGAGCCGCTGCTGCGGCGGCAGTTGCAGGAAGCCCACGCGGCGCTGGCCGGTCTCGAGGATGCTGCCAAGCACGCGGACGCCGCATTCGTGGCGGGCAACCTCGACGAGCTCGATTACGTCAACCTGCGCTCGGGCGTCACGGCGAAGCGGATGGAGATCGTCAAGCTCGACGAGTCGCTGCTGGAGCAGCGGATCGCGCTCCAGACGATGATCGGCAGTGACGTTCCGACCCAACCGGCTAATCGATACTAGGGGATTGCGCAGTGGACAAGAGACCTTTGTGGCCCATGCTTGCAGCAGTGGCGATATTCGCGATCGGAGCGGCGCACGCGTGGGCCGACGATGACGCCGGCGGCGCGAAGACACCGAGCACCGTCTTCGTCAAGACCGAGGCACTCGTGCAGAAGACACTGCCGGTGGAGATCACGAGCTACGGAATGATCCAGCCGGACATTGCCAATACGCTCCACGTCGTGATGTCGCGACCGGGCCAGGTGACGAGGCTGGCGGTGAGTCCGGGTCAGGAGGTGCGGCGCGGGCAGCGGTTGTTCGAATTCGCCACCAGCGCCGCCGTGCTCTCGGGCTACCGGCAGGCCGCCTCTGCGGTCACGTTCGCGCGCGCGGACCTCGCTCGCTCGCGCGAATTGCTCAAGGAAAGGCTCGCGACGAACGCGCAGGTCGCGGCCGCCGAGAAGGCGCTCTCGGACGCGCAACAGGCGCTGCAAGCGCAGGAGCAGATCGGCGCCGGGCGGCCGACGGAATGGGTGGTATCCCCAGCGGATGCCGTCGTGACCGAGGTCACGGCGAAAGTGGGCGACCGCATGGACCAGGGTGGGGCGGTGCTGCAGCTCACGACGGGGACTGCGGTGCAGGCCGTGCTGGGAATACAGCCCGAGCAGGTGGCCCAGGTGCGCTCGGGCATGCCCGTCGCGATCACCTCGGTGTTTGCGGACAAGCAGGTGGTGAACGGGCGCATCGGCGACATACACCGAGTGATCAACCCGCAGACGCGGCTCGTCGACGCTGTGGTCCGACTGGATGAAAAGACCGCCCACGGCCTGCTTCCGGGCATGAACGTGAAGGGCGTGATCACGGTCGCAGCGCTCAAGAGCTGGGTCGTCCCGCGGCAGGCGGTCCTTACCGACGAAGGCGGCGCGTACGTATTTCAGATCAAGGATGGCAAGGCGGTGCGCGTGGATGTGCAGATCGTGCTGGATGCACAGGATTCCTACGGCATCAGCGGCAAGCTGGACCCGGCCGAAAAGCTGGTGACACTCGGCAACTACGAGCTCTCCGATGGCCAGGCCGTGCGCGAAACCGAAGCCGTCGCAAAGGATGCGGCCGGTAAGGCCGGGGACGCCAAATGAATTTCACGGGTTGGCTGCAGACCCACCGCCGCTCGATCCTGTTCCTGCTCACGATCCTGGCGGTCGGCGGGGTGATCGCGGCGTTCGTGCTCCCCGTGACGCTGTTTCCCGACGTGAGCTTTCCCCGCGTCGCCGTCGAGCTGAATTCCGGAGACCGCACGGCCGACCAGATGGTGGCGCTGGTGACCCGTCCGGTGGAGGAGGCGATCAGGCTCGTTCCGGGCGTGCGCACGGTGGGATCGACGTCGAGCCGCGGCAGCGCCGAGATCAAGGTCGACTTCGGGTGGGGCCGGGACATGGCTGCGGCGACCTTGCAGGTCAATTCGGCGGTGACGCAGATCCTGCCGACGCTCCCGGTTGGCACCACGGTGGAGACCAAGCGGATGGACCCGACGGTCGATCCGGTGATCTCCTACAGCCTGTCCTCCGACACGCTGTCGCTGACCCAGCTCTACGATCTTGCGCAGTACCAGCTGCGCCCGTTGCTGTCGTCGGTCAAGGGAGTGGCCAAGATAGGAATCACCGGGGGTGCGCCCGAGGAATACCGGGTAACGGTCGATCCGGCGAAGCTCTCGCAGTTCGGACTCACCCTCACCGACGTCTCGAATGCACTGGCGCAGGGGAACGTCCAGCAGGCGGTCGGGCACATCGAGGACCACTATCAGCTCTACCTGGTGGTCGCCGACAGTCGCTACCAGACCTTCGCCCAGATCGCGTCGACCGTTTTGCGCACCGGGCCCAACGGCCTGGTACGGCTGGGCGAAGTCGCGACGGTGACCGATGCGGTCGTGCCGCAGTTCATCCGGGTGACGGCCGACGGTCACGACGCCGTGCTGATGGACGTCTTCCAGCAGCCCGACGGCAACAGCGTGCAGATCGCGAAGGACATCAAGTCGCAGCTCAAGACGTACGCGTCCATCCTGCCGCCGGGCGTGAAGCTCGCAACCTGGTACGACCAGAGCGTGCTGGTCACCGATTCGGCGAAGAGCGTCCGCGACGCGATCCTGATCGGAATCGTGCTGGCGGCCATCGTGCTGTTCGTATTCCTGCGCAACTACAAGATCACGATCATATCCATCGTCGTCGTGCCGACGGTGCTCGCGACGACGATAACCCTGCTCTCCCTGTTCGGCATGGGCTTCAACATCATGACGCTGGGCGGCATGGCGGCGGCGGTGGGCCTGATCATCGACGACGCGGTCGTCATGATCGAGCACATCATGCGCCGGCTGAGGGGCGCTCCGGGACGACATCACGGGCGGGTCATGATGGCAGCGCGGGAGTTCTTCCAGCCGCTGGTCGGATCGTCCGCAGCGACCATCATCATCTTCTTCCCGCTGGCGTTCCTGACCGGCGTCACCGGGGCGTTTTTCAAGGCCCTGTCCCTGACGATGGCAGGCGCCCTGGTGATCTCGTTCGTCATCACCTGGCTTGCGGTGCCGATCCTGGCAGATCACTGGCTGAACGAGAAGGATGCGAGCCACGAGGATGTCGGGCCCCTTACCCGGAGGTTCCACCGGGGATACGAGTGGATCATGCGTCGCACGCTGCGACGGCCCGCGCTGATCCTGATCGGAATCGTACCGCTGCTGGCGGTGGGTTATCTGGCCTACCAGCACGTCGGCTCGGGATTCATGCCGCACGAGGACGAAGGAGGATTCGTTCTCGATTACATCTCTCCGCCGGGGACGTCGCTGACGGAGACCGACCGGATGCTGCGCGAGGTCGAGCGGATCATCCACGCGAATCCGAATGTACTGACCTACTCGCGGCGCACCGGAGCGCAGCTCGGGGGCGGAGTCACGGAAGCCAATACCGGTGACTTCTTCATCCGGCTGAAGCCGTTTCCGCGCGATCCGATCGACGACGTGATGAACCAGGTCTCGGACGCGGTGCAGGCGGCGGTCCCGACGCTGGACATCGACACTGCGCAGCTGATGGAGGACCTGATCGGCGACCTCACCGAAGTGCCGCAGCCGATCCAGATCAAGATCTTCTCCGACGATCCGGCGCAACTCGGAACCGTGGCGCAGAACGCCGCCGATGCGATCGCAAAGGTCAAGGGCGTCGTCGGCGTCCGAAGCGGGGTCACGCCGGCGGGCGATGCCCTCAACATCGAGATCGATCGCACGAAGGCCGCAGAGCTCGGCTTCAACGTCAACGATCTGACGACGCTCATCGACGGCTACCTGGAGGGCAACGTCTCGACCCAGATCCTGCAGGGGCCGAAGACCATCGGGGTGCGCCTGTGGGTTCCTTCAGGTCTGCGATCGAATACCACGAAGCTGGAGAACCTGCTGCTGCGCGCGCCGACGGGCCAGCTCTTCCCCCTGAAGGCGGTGGCGAAGGTCGTCGTCGAGAATGGGCAGCCGGAGATCACGCGCGAGAACCTCAAGCGCATGGCTTCGGTGACGGCGCGCATCGAGGGCCGCGACCTCGGCTCGACGTCGCGCGACGTCAAGGCGGTGATGGACAAGCCGGGGCTGCTGCCGGCGGGGGTCTATTACACGCAGGGAGGTCTGTACGAGCAGCAGCAGCTCGCCTTCGCCGGGCTGGCCATGGTATTCGCGGGCGCCGTCGCGCTGGTGTTCCTGCTGCTCCTGTTCCTGTACGAGCGTTTCCAGATCGCCGTTTCCATCATGGTGATCCCGTTGATGGCGATGGCAGCGGTCTTCGTCGGCCTCTTCGTGACCAAGACCGAGCTCAATATCACGGCGATCATGGGCATGACGATGATCGTCGGGATGGTGACGGAAATCGCGATCTTCTACTTTTCCGAGTACAGGGAAATCGTGGGCGACATGGATCACACGGAGGCCCTGATCGCCGCGGGAAAGAACCGGATGCGACCGATCACGATGACCACACTTGCCGCCATCTTGACGCTGCTGCCGCTCGCATTCGCGATCGGCCAGGGCTCGCAGATGCAGCAACCGCTGGCCATTGCGATCATCTCCGGTCTCATCGTCGCCCTTCCGTTGGTGCTGCTCGTGATGCCGGTGCTGTTCGACCTGTTCACCCGCCGGCGCCCGCGCCCGACGCCGCCCGCGGCATCCGCGCCGACCCCTTGACGGCCGCACAAATCAGCGCCCGGAAATGAACGGGACCACGATGCCGTGGTCCCGGGCGGCGTCCTGCGCGAGCCTCTGCGCTGACTTGCCGCGGTCGATCAGCGAAGACGCGCGATCAGATCGGCAATCGCCTTCTCACACGCAGCCTGGTCGGGTTTCTTGGCGCTCAGCTTGTCGAGCGTGAAATCCACCTGGTTATCGATCGCCTTCCACCGGTTGTAGCTTTTCTTCTTGTTCGCGTCTTCGTGGTTGTCCCACGTCGTCTCGAGCTCCTTGAGCCGCTTGCGAGCGCCCGCGATGTCGCCCGCCTTGGCGAGCTTCAGCGCGTCCTCGGCCATCGTCCGGTATCCCGAGAGGTCGCCGAGCGGTGACGTCGCGGCAGTGGCGGCCATCGAGCCGGCCTGCGCCTGCGCAGCGACGAGGCCGGGCGTGGCGACGAGCGCGACGCAAAGTAGAGTCTGGGCAATCGATTGGAGCTTGAACGAGCGTGGCATGACATGGCCTCCCTGGGTTGGCGGAGCGCAGGGCTCCGCGGTTGATTCTTCTAGGTCGTTCAACGCTGCAGCCGGCGTTTCGTTGACCCCGGGGATTTCACATCCCGTCGGTCCCCGGACCAAGGCTGCAGGTCATTCCTCCGATGCGCCGAGCCACCCGAACTCGACCGGAATGCATACGTAGAAGATCCGGGTGTTTTCCGCGCGTACGAGCTCGATCAGGCGATCGGCGCGGTCCCGGTCGGTGGCGAATTCGATCTCGAATGGATGGTCCGCCCCGATCTCGAGTAGGTTTTCCCCCTGCTGGACCTTGTCGCGGCCGTACCCGGCATGGGCACGGAACGTGGTGCCCCCAGCGACCCCGACCTTTTCGGCGCACTCGAGCAGCCAGTCGCGGATCGGCAAACCGTGCAGCTTCCTCTTTCCCAACGTGTAGAAGCGCAGCAAGACCTGTTGCATCGTAACCTCCTGAGGAAAGGGACCTGAAATATCGGGGACGCGTCGGTAGGGCAAGAGCCAAGGGCGCCGTCGGCGGTCGCAGCGTCGGGAAACCGACAATCCGGGCACGGCTCGGTGGCGGGGATGTGCGCAAACTCCCCAGGATGCTACGCGTTCCCCAGGCGATCCGGCAACGGGCGGCGGCGTTCCGCGTCGCCGCGGCAGGCTTCACCTCCGTTGCCTGTCCACCGGTTCGTCGATTCGCGCAGAGCTACGCAGGCAGCCACGGTTCAGCGAAGGGTTACGCGTCGCGACCCGACGTTGAAGAATCGGTCCGTGGGACCGGGGTGCCGGACGCGAGGGCGGCGCCAGTCCGGGCGCGAAGCTCGATCAGCGCGTGCACGACATCGACGGTCGGCGTCGGCACGCCGGTGGCCCGGCCGAGCTCGAGGATCACACCGACCAGTGCTTCGATTTCCAGCGGGCGACCACGTTCGAGGTCCTGCAGCATCGACATCTTGTGGGGGCCGAGTGCGGCGGCCCCGGCCATGCGGCGCTCGGCGTCGACCCGCAGCCGCAGTCCGAGCCTGCCCCCGATCGCCTCGGCCTCGCGCATCATCGACAGCAGCACGGCGCGCGTTCCCGCATCGGTCGCGACGACATCGATCGTCGCGCAGGTCAGCGCGCTCACCGGGTTGAAGCAGAGGTTTCCCCAGAGCTTGAGCCAGATCTCGTCCCGGATGTCGCTGCGGACCGGAGCGTCGAACCCGGCGGCCTCGAACATCGCATGCAGGTGCTCGATGCGCGGCGTGCGGCGACCGTCGGGTTCGCCGATCGGGAACTTTCCTCCGTGCTCGTGTCGGATCACGCCGGGCGCGACGATCTCGGTCGCCGGGAAGACCACGCATCCGACTGCGCGCTCGGGGCGCAGCAGGCGGCGCTGCAGGCTGCCGGGGTCCACGCTCGCCAGCGCAAGGCCGTGGAACGGGACGCCGGCAACGTCGAAATACCAGTACGGCAGGCCGTTGCTCGAGGTCACGATCGTCGTGTGGTCGTCGAGCAGCGGCTGCATCGAATCGATGGCACCGGAAATCGAGTGCGCCTTGAGCGCGATGACGACGTAGTCCTGCGGCCCGAGCTCCTCCGGGGCGTCCGTGCATCGGACGCGCTGGACCTCCTCGCGTCCATCGATCAGCAGCCGCAGACCGTCGCGGCGCATTGCGGCCAGGTGGGGGCCGCGCGCGATGAGGCTGACGTCGAGTCCGGCGCGCGCGAACCGGTGACCGATGTAGCCCCCGATGGCACCGGCTCCGAAGATGCACACCTTCACGGCGTCGGCACGTCGGATCGCATCGAGACATTATTTCACATCGCTCCGGAGCCCGGTCGGGAACTTCGGGGGAATCCAGGCGGCCAGCGCGGGCATCGCACCGGGTCTCGCGTCGGCGGCCGGATGCGCCTGCTCGCTCGACGGACCGACTTGCAGGGAGAGGAGCGTGACCAGGGCGTGCACGGCCTCGATGAGCGGCGTCGGCGTGCGGGTCAGCCGACCGAGCTCGACCACGGACCCGACCAGCGCGTCGACCTCGGGCGCTCGCCCGGCCTCGACGTCCTGCAGCATCGAGGTCTTGTGCCCGCCGACTCTCTCGGCGCCGGCGATGCGCTGCTCGAGGCTCATCCGAAAGCCGACGCCGAGCTTTGCCGCAACCGCCTGCGCTTCGCGCATCATCTCCGCCACGAGCTCACGCGTCGGCGGGAAGCGGCAGATGTCGACGAGCGTCGCCCGCGACAATGCGCTGATCGGATTGAAGGTCAGGTTGCCCCACAGCTTGAGCCAAATCTCGGCCCGGATGTCGTCCAGCACCGGCGCCTTGAATCCCGCGTCGACCAGGCATTGCGACGCCCGCTTGACGCGCCCGGTGGTCGAGCCATCGAGCTCGCCCAGCGGAAGCCGGTTGCCCTCGATGTGGCGCACGACGCCGGGCGCGACGAGCTCGGAGGCCGGGTAGACGACGCAGCCGATCACGCGCTCGGCGGGGATGCATGCGCCGACGACGCCCCGCGGGTCGACGCTGCACAGCCGCGTCCCGTCCAGCTCGCCGCCGTGCCGCTGGAAATACCAGTAGGGGATGCCGTTCTGCATCGTGATCACCGCGGTGTCCGGCCCGAACAGCCCGGGCAGGTCACGGGCGACGGCTTCGACCTGGTGCGCTTTCAGCGCCAGAATCACGAGGTCCTGCGCGCCGGCGCCGGCATAATCTTGTGTCGCCACGACGTTGCTCGCCACCTGCTCGGTCCCGTCGCCCATGATCAGCTTCACGCCGTTCCGGCGAATCGCTTCCAGGCTCGCGCCGCGCGCGATGAACGTGACCTGCTGGCCGGCCAGTGCCAGCCTTGCCCCGACGAGGCCGCCAACGGCCCCGGCCCCGATGATCGCGATCCTCACTCACGCTCCCGCGTTGCATGCCATTCGGCGGCGGCGGCTGCGGCGGCTGCGCCGGCGGCAAGCCCCTGGCGCCATGCTACGGAAGGGAGTCCATAGGCGCCACTTTGCATTTCTTATCCGTACCATCAGAGGTGCTTATATGACGGCGGCGCTCCCCGGGATCGCACCGCCGCAGGACGCAGGATGACCCGCCCGCCCGCTCCCGAAGGCCTTGCGCTCGGTCCATGGAACCCCGGCATCCGCTCGGAGGTGCCCGATGCACTGCGCGAGCAGTGCACGATCCTTCGCAGCGACAACGTCTACACGGGCATCGCGAAGGCGCGCGAGCTTCGCGACCTCACCGGACTGGACATCAGCGACCTGGTCGCGTTCCGGCCGCAGAGACTCGCGCTGCACGAGCTGCTGATCCGCGTGACCGCCGACCTCTCGGTCCCCGACGGCTCCAGGATCGAGGACCTGGGCATCAACTTCCGCCGCATCACTGGCCGCATCCTCGCCCGGCACGTCGAGCCGCGGATGGGCGACATCGTTTCGATCTACGAGGGTGCGCGGCGCGATCTTGCCGAACGCATCGGACGCGAGATCGCGCGCGCGATGCCGGATGCGTCTGCGTCGCCCGGTCCCGCAACGCGACCGCCGGCGCTCTCGCGTCTGCGTCGGCTCATCGCGCGCGAGCACCGCCCGCTGACGCCGGCGGAGCCGGACGACGTCGCGCAGGCGCGACTGGTCGCCGAGTGGCGGACCGGCGCGCGCGAGGCGGCCGCCGGCATCGAGCGGGCGGCGCATCGCGCGCTCGTGAAAGTCGTGTCCGCCGTCGTCGTGCGCCACGGGCAGATCTGGGGAAGCCGGGATCTGATCGCGTCCCTCGCCGCCGACCTCGCCTGCAACGATTTCGCGAGCGAGGCGATCGGCCGGCTGATCGACGGCTGCGTCGCGGATGCGGCGCACGCCGAGGGCTACATGCTTCTGCCGCCGCAGCAGCGGCCCGTCGTCATGAACACCAAAGGTCCTTCCGCCTCCGGCAAGAGCACGCTGCGGCCGCTGCAGCGCAAGCTCGCCGGAGACATCGGCATCGACTGGGCCGAGTTCGCGCTGATCAGCCCCGACATCTGGCGCAAGCAGCTGATCGATTACGGCAGGCTGGGTGCGGACTTTCGCTACGGCGGCGCGTTCAGCGGCGACGAGTTGCAGATCATCGACCAGAAGCTCGATCGCTACATGGCACGCAAGGCCGAGCGCGGGGCGATGCCGCATCTGCTGATCGACAGGTTCCGATTCGACAGCTTCGCACCCGACTCGAACGAGGCGGGAAGCAACCTCCTGACGCGCTTCGGGCAGGTCGTCTACCTGTTCTTCATGATCGCGCCGCCGGAGATGCTCGTCGAGCGCGCCTGGAAGCGCGGGCTCGACGTCGGTCGCTACAAGGCGGTCGATGACACGCTCGCCCATGCGGTCGAGGCGTACGCCGGCATGCCCGACCTGTTCTTCACCTGGGTCGAACGCGACGACAAGGACGTGCACTTCGAATTCCTGGACAACAGCGTTCGGGCCGGCGAGCGCCCGCGCACCGTCGCTTTCGGCCGCAACCACAGCATGAACGTGCTCGACGTCAAGGGCCTGCTCGACGTCGAACGGTTCTGCAGGATCGACATCAACGCGACCGCGCCGGAGCTTCTCTGCCGCGACCCGACGCTGCTCGCGCCGGAGAGGAGCGCTGGCTTCCTGGCGCGCTGCGTGCAGCGCTTCGCCGAGGTGAGCTTCGCCGAGCAGGCCACCGGGCGCGTCTACCTGCACATAGTGTCGGGCCAGCCGGCCTGGGTCGATCGCGCGGCGCTCGAGCGGGCGCTCGCGGACCCGGATACGCGGGCCGGGCTGCGGGTGAGCGTTCCCGCGCTACTCGACGGGTCGCTACCCGACGCGCCGGCTCCACGCTCCCTACGCGACGACGCGCAACCCGGACGCGTGCCGACCCTCGGCGCCTGGGGCGATCGCGCCGATCCGCGGCACCCCGCCGTTCAGGCCGAGTAGCGCTGTCGCAGCAGGTTCTTCTGCACCTTGCCCATCGCATTGCGGGGGAGCTCGGCGACGATGTGCACGCGCTTCGGGACCTTGAAGCGCGCGATCCGGTCGTTCAGCGCATCGATGATCGTGCGCTCGTCGAGCACATGGCCCGGCCTCGCGACGACGACGGCCGTCACCGCTTCCCCGAAGTCGGGATCGGCGACGCCGACGACCGCGGACTCGGCCACGCCGGGCAGCGCATCGATGCGCTCCTCGATCTCCTTCGGGTACACGTTGAGTCCACCGCTGATGATCATGTCCTTCGAACGGCCGACGAGACGCAGGTAGCCCTTGCCCGCGCCGGCCCCCACCCACTCGCCCATGTCCCCGGTGCGGAACCAGCCGTCAGCGCTGAATTCCTCCCGCGTCTTCTCCGGCATGCGCCAGTAGCCGGCGAAGACGTTCGGTCCGCGAACCTCGACGCCGCCGGTGGTTCCGGGCGCGCAGGGCGTGCCTGCGTCGTCGACGACGCGCACCGAGATCCCCGGCAGCGGCAGCCCCACGGTTCCCGCGGCGCGCTCGCCATCGAGGGGATTCGACGCGATCATCCCGGTCTCGGTCATGCCGTACCGCTCGAGGATCGCCTGCCCGCTGCGGATGCGGAATGCTTCGAAGGTCTCGGGCAGCAGCGGCGCCGAGCCCGATACGAACAGTCGGATGTTGCGGCAGGCGTCGCGCGTGAAGCTCGGCTCGGCGAGCAGCCGCGCGTAGAACGTCGGCACGCCCATCATCACCGTCGCCGCCGGCAGGGCTTGGACGACTTCGCGCGCGTCGAACCTCGGCATCCACAGCATCCTCGCGCCGGACAGCAGCGCGCAGTGGACGGCGACGAACAGCCCGTGCACGTGGTACACGGGAAGTGCGTGCAGCAGCACGTCGCCGCGCGTGAACCCCCAGCCTTGGACCAGAGCCGTCGCGTTCGACGCGAGGTTGCGATGGGTCAGCATCGCGCCCTTGGACCGGCCCGTCGTGCCCGACGTGTACACGATCGCGGCGAGATCATCGGGCTGCGAGAGCACCGTCTCGACGCTCGCGGGCTGCCCGCGCGCGCGGTCGCCGATCTCGCCGCCATTTGCGTCGAGCGTCAGAACCGTCGCGTCGCTTGCGAGCGTGGCCACGGTGCCGAGGGTCTCGGGGCGGCAGACGACGACGCGCGGCGTTGCGTCGCCGAAGAAATGCGCGAGCTCCGCCTTCTGGTAGCCGGTGTTGAGCGGCAGGTACACGAGACCCGCGCGCAGGCACCCGAGGTAGAGCGCAAGCACCTGCCAGTGCTTGTCGGTCTGCACCGCGACACGGTCACCGCGCTCGCAACCCGCGGCAACGAGCGCATTCGCGATGCGTGCGGATTCGTCGAGGAGCTCGCCGTAATGGACGACCCGTCCGCCTGGAACGAGCAGGCACGGCTGTTCCGATCCGTCCTGGACATGCGATTCGACGAGGGCGTAGAGATTGGCGTTCATCGTTGCGCGGCGAGGGCGGGAAGGCTTGCGGGTCGCCGGGCGGCGGCGGCACCGGATCGGGCTTGCAGCGCATGGCCGGCGACGCGCGCAGCCCCTCGATTCGAGGCATTATTCCATACCGATGGAACCCGTCGTCCACGATCTCGGCAGCAAGCGAGCGCGCCTGTCTGGCGCTACGCCGCGGGAGCGTATCGCCGCCCTGGCCGATGCCGGCAGCGTGCAGTTCGACGCTCCGCCGGGGCCGAGCCCGCATCTCGCGCGCTACGGGCTCGCCGCTCGCGACGACGACGGCATCACCGTCGCGCGCATCCGCGTCGCGGGTGAGTCGATGCTGGTCGCGGCGCAGGACGAGCGCTACCTCGCGGGCAGCGTCGGCGAGCGGCACGGAGCGGCGCTGCTCGCGATGCTCGAGCGCGCACGTCGCGAGCATCCGGTCGCCGTCGTTCTCCTGCTCGCCTCGGGTGGCGTGCGTCTGCACGAGGCCAATGCAGCGGAGCTCGCGCTGGCGCGGGTGCTGCGCACGATGCTCGACGCGCGCGTCGAAGGCGTCGCCGTGCTCGCGATCGGCACCGGCCACGTGTTCGGCGGGACGTCGGTGCTTG
>DASYXO010000164.1:0-4332 GCA_035934825.1 Casimicrobiaceae bacterium | reverse complement strand
CGAGACGCCGGCGGACCTGCTGATGGTCGAGCAGACGCACTCGTATTCCGGGCTCTATTTCGTGCTGATGGGCCGGCTCTCGCCGCTCGACGGCATCGGCCCGAAGGAGATTCGTCTCGAGCGCCTGCTCGCGCGTGCATCCGACGGCGTCGTGCGCGAGGTGATCCTGGCGACCAATTTCACCAACGAGGGTGAGGCGACCGCGCATTACCTGGGGGAGCTGCTGTCCGCTCGCAGCCTCAAGGTCACCCGGCTTGCTCGCGGCGTCCCGATCGGTAGCGAGCTCGAGTACGTCGATGCGGGAACGCTCGCGCAGGCTCTGCGCGAGCGACGACCGCTATCCCCCTGACGTCGACGGCGATTGCGCAATGCCCGGGGTGTGGGTAATCTGGGATTGCGCGCAGTCCGACCGGGAGGAGGCGACATGCTCGTCAGCGAAATCCTGCGAATCAAGGGCCATACGCTGTTCACGACGCCGCCCGAGCGACCGGTGCTCGAGGCGGTGCAGGTGATGGCGCAGCACGACATCGGCTCGCTGGTCGTCATGGACCACGGTCGGATGGCCGGCATGCTGACCTTTGCCGAGGTCCTGAAGGCGCTCGCCGAGCGGGGCGGAATGCTGGGCGGCCTCGCGATCGGCGACATCTACCAGCGCGATCCGCTGACGGCGCATCCGGGGCTCGACGTGATGGATCTGCGCCGGGTCATGCTCGAGCGACATGCGCGCTACGTGCCGGTCATGGACGGGATGATGCTGCAGGGCGTCGTTTCGTTCCACGACGTCGCGAAGGCCGTCTACGAGGACCAGAGCTTCGAGAATCGCATGCTCCGGAGCTACATCAAGAGCTGGCCGGACGAGGAGTCGGCGGCCTGAAGCAGGAAGATCGCCGGACGGCGATCGAAGCGGGTGGCGTCGCGCTTCCCCCATTCTCGCGCGCCGGCGCGTTCGATCGATTCGGTCGAAAGGGTCAGGTCAGCCGCGATGCAGACGATCGTCGACGGCTTCAGCGCGCCTGCGAGCGCGCCCAGCATCGCGGCATTGCGGTACGGGGTCTCGATGAAGATCTCCGTCTCTGCGCGCGCACCCGAGCGCGACTGCGCTTCCAGTGCGCGCAGCGCCTCGGCTCGCGCTCCGGGCTTCACCGGCAGGTAGCCGTGGAAGCGGAAACGCTGGCCATTGAGTCCCGAGGCCATCAGCGCGAGCAGGATCGCCGACGGGCCGACCAGCGGCACTACCTTCACGCCGGCGGCATGTGCGGAAGCAACCAGCGCCGCGCCCGGATCCGCGACGCCGGGGCATCCGGCATCGGACAACAGGCCGACATCCTTGCCGCTGCGCAGGTGCGCGATGATGGGCGCGATCTCGGCCGCGCCTGGCGTGCCGGGCAGCGGCGCGATGTCGAGCCGGGCGAGCGGCACCGGCATCTCGAGCGAATTGAGGAAAGCGCGGGCGGCCTTGGGCGTTTCGACGGCCCAGCGCGCGAGGCCGCGCGCGATGTCGATCGTGCGTTGCGGCAGGACCGCCGACGGCGCAACGGCGCCGAGCAGGTTCGGGACCAGGTAGAGGACACCGCTCATCGCTCAGCCAGTGCCCGTTCCGGCGAGCAGGTCGATGCCCTCGAGCGCCAGCATGTCGACCAGCGCGATCAGCGGCAGGCCGATCAGCGCGGTGGGATCGTCGCTTTCGATGCGCTCGAACAGCGCGATGCCCAGTGCCTCGGACTTGACGGCGCCGGCGCAATCGTAGGGCTGCTCGCGGCGCAGGTAGCGGTCGATCGCCTGCGGGGTCAGCCGGCGGAACGTGCTTGCCACATCGACCTGGCGCAGCTGGCAACGCTTGCTGGCGGCGTCGACCAGCGCCACCGCGGTGTGGAACACGATCCTGCGGCCCGAGAGCCGCGTGAGCTGCGCGAGCGCAGCCTCGTGACCTCCCGGCTTGCTCAACGCCAGGCCGTCGGCGTCCGCGACCTGGTCGCAGCCGATGACCAGCGCGTCGGAGCGGCGCGCCGCGACCGCCCGTGCCTTGGCGATGGCGAGCCGACAGGCGGTGACCCCTGGAGTCTCGCCCGCCAGCGGCGTCTCGTCGAGATCGGCGGCGGCGACCTCGAACGGGCGGCCAAGGCGCTCGAGCAACGCACGCCGGTACCGGGATCCCGAGGCGAGCACCAAGGGCCTCGCCTCGCTCATCGTTGTTTTTTCTGGCATTTTTTGACAGAGCCATCGATTGACGGTATGATTTTACGTTTTTCGCCGGCGTGACCGGGACACGGCCATTTCCCGGGATTGCAGGCGCGGGGTGCGTACGCGATGGTTTCGCGCTTGGGCGGCGGTCTGGGCACATCGAACTCCCGGCTCGACGCGTTCGCGCTTGCGCGTGATCGCGGCGTCGTCGAGGGGACCGTCGATGCCCACCGGTTGCCACGCCTAGCCGACGTGCTTGCCGAGGGGCCCGCACGCATCGGCTGGCGGATCATCGGCACCGCCGATGCGGCAGGCAGGCCTGCGCTGGAGGTCGGGCTTTCCGGTGCGGTGACGCTGAATTGCCAGCGCTGCCTCGCCGATTTCGAATGGCCGATCGAGCAGTGCAGCGAATTGCTCCTAGCGCATAGCGAGAACGAATTGGCGGCGCTCGACGCCGAAAGCGGTTCCGAGGTCGTGCTGGCGGGATCCCCGGTCGATCCGCTCGCGCTGGTCGAAGACGAGCTGGTGCTGGCATTGCCGTTCGCGCCGAGGCATCCGGAAGGCGCCTGCGCGACACCCGCCGACAGTGAAGTGACCAACAGGAGAGCATGATGGCAGTTCAGCAGAACAAGAAGTCGCCGTCGAAGCGCGGCATGCATCGCGCGCACGACTTTCTCGGCAATCCGCCGCTGGCCGTCGAGCCGGTGAGCGGCGAGGTGCACCTGCGCCACCACATCAGCCCGAGCGGATATTACCGGGGCAAAAAGGTCGTCAAGACCAAGGCCGACGAGTGACCCTGGCGCCGCGGGCGGCGCCTGAACTCACGAGCCCGATGTCCGTCACCGTAGCCGTCGACGCAATGGGGGGTGACCGTGGCCCCTCGGTCACGGTCCCAGCCTGCCTCGAGTTCCTGGCCGCGACGCCGGACACGAGGGTCGTCCTCGTCGGGCAGCAGGCCGCGCTCGAGGCCGCACTCGCAAGCGCGCCGGCGGCGCTGCGCGAACGCGTCGGCGTGCATCCGGCGAGTGAAGTCGTCGACATGGACGAGCCGCCTGCCGACGCGCTGCGGCGCAAGAAGGACTCGTCGATGCGGGTCGCGATCAATCTGGTCAAGGAAGGCGCGGCCCACGCCTGCGTTTCGGCCGGCAACACCGGCGCGCTGATGGCGATCGCACGCTTCGTGCTGAAGACGCTGCCGGGGATCGACCGTCCGGCGATCGCGTCGCAGCTTCCGACCCGCTCCGGCGAGACGCTCGTGCTCGACCTCGGTGCCAACGTCAATTGCACTCCTGCCCAGCTCGTCCAGTTCGCGGCCATGGGCAGCGCGCTGGCGACGGCGATCGAAGGCATCGAGCGGCCGACGGTGGGGCTGCTCAACATCGGCGAGGAGGACATCAAGGGCAACGACGTCGTCAAGGACGCGGCGGAGCTGCTGAAGACTTCCGGCCTCAACTTCTACGGCAACGTCGAAGGCGACGACATCTACAAGGGCACCACCGATGTCGTCGTTTGCGACGGGTTCGTCGGCAATGTCGCGCTCAAGACCTCGGAGGGCCTGGCACAGATGCTCTACGATTTCCTGAAGGCGGAATTCACGCGCAATCCGCTGACGCGCCTCGCCGCGATGGTCGCCTACCCGGTGCTGATGGCGTTCAAGCGGCGCATCGATCCTCGGCGCTACAACGGCGCGACGCTGGTTGGCCTGCGCGGCGTCGTCGTCAAGAGCCATGGCGGGGCGGACGTGCCGGCTTTCGTCAATGCACTGAAGCGCGCGCACGCCGAAGTCGAGCACGGGGTGCTCGAGCGCATCGCCCAGCGCATCGCGGGCATGGACGTCGCGTCGGCGGACAACGCCGCCTCGTCCGATGCTCCCGGACGCTCCGGTCCCACCGCCGCCCATGCATAGCCGCATCGCCGGCACCGGCCGCTATCTACCGTCGCGAGTACTGACCAACGCCGGGCTCGCCGAACGCGTCGCGACCAGCGACGAATGGATCCGCACGCGCACCGGCATCGCGCAGCGGCACATCGCGGCCGACGGCGAGCAGACGTCGGACCTGGCACTGGCCGCCGCCCGCGACGCGCTCGCGGCCGCATCGATGGCGCCGGTCGACGTCGACCTGATCATTGTCGCGACGACGACGCCGGACA
>DASYXO010000149.1:0-8417 GCA_035934825.1 Casimicrobiaceae bacterium | reverse complement strand
CGCAGCCGTACTACACGGTCGATGGCGTGTCGCGGACGATCGAGGCGTACCAGAAGAACCTCGATCCGACCGGGCTTGCGATCTCGCAGTACGCGTCGCACACGCTGGGGGCGGCGCTCGGGTTCGGCGTTCCGGTCACCGAGAACGACACGATCAACTTCGGCGGCAGGGTCGAGCACACGAAGATCGCACTGTTCACCGACACGCCACCCGTGTACCAGGATTTCGTCAATCAGTTCGGCGAAACGACCAACGCCTACATCCTGTCGGTCGGGTGGTCGCGGGACACGCGCGACGACGCCCTCTACCCGAGCAAGGGTCGCCTGCAGAGCGTGCTTCTGGAGTCGGGGATGCCATTCGGCGACCTCGCGTACTACAAGCTTCAGTACACACAGTCGTACTATCAGCCGCTCTACGGCGACCTGATCCTGATGATGCGGACCGACCTGGGTTACGGCAACGGCCTTTCGGGCAAGCCGCTGCCGTTCTTCAAGGCGTTCTTCGCCGGGGGTGGGGATTCGGTCCGCGGATACGATACCGCATCGCTGGGCCCGCGCGACAGCTTCGGCAACGCGCTCGGGGGGCGCAGGAAGATCATCGGAAACGTGGAGATGTTCTACCCGATCCTGAAGGGCGACAAGGCGGTGCGCGCGAGCCTTTTCGTCGATGCCGGGCAGATCTACACGGATGGCAGCCAGTCGCAGTTCGAGTCGTTCCGCTACTCGGCAGGCGTCGGCGTACAGTGGAACTCCCCGGTGGGCCCGCTGAAGTTCAGCTACGGCATCCCGCTGAACGCGAAGCCCGGCGATCGGGAGCAGCGCTTCCAGTTCCAGGCGGGCACGGCTTTCTGACGTGCCCAGAAGCGCAGGTAGATCCGGAGGGATACAAGTGCTCAAGCACCTATTGCACGCATTGTTCGCCGCCGCGCTGCTGCTGACCGCGGGCGCGGCGACGGCTGCCGACTACAAGATCGGGTTCGTCAACACCGAGCGCCTGTTCCGCGAGGCGGCGCCCGCGAAGCGGGCGCAGGCCAAGATCGAGAAGGAGTTCGCCGCTCGCGATGCCGACATCCAGAAGCTTGCGAAGCAAGTGCGCGACATGCAGGCGTCGCTCGATCGCGACGGCGCCACGATGTCGGACGCCGATCGCCGCAACAAGGAGCGGGACCTCGCGAACCAGTCGCGCGACCTGCAGCGGATGCAGCGCGAGTTCCGCGAAGACCTGAACCTGCGGCGCAACGAGGAGCTCGCCGGAATCCAGGAGCGCGCCAACAAGGTGATCCAGCAGATCGCCGAGAGCGAGAAGTACGACTTGATCCTCCAGGATCCCGTGGTCTACGCGAGCCAGCGCATCGACATCACCGACAAGGTGATCAAGGCACTCGCCGACAAGTAGCACGGTCGGCCCGCGTTCGGCGGGCCGCGCGAGCGCGCGACGGTCCATCGCGATGCCACCCCCAACCCCAACCCCGGCCGCGGGATTCCGACTGGACGAGCTCGCACTGCGCTGCGGGGCGACCGTCGAAGGCGACGGTGCCACCCTGATCGAGCGCGTTGGCACGCTCGAGAATGCGGGACCACGCGACATCGCGTTCCTCGCCAATCCGCGCTATCGGGCGCAACTCGCGACCACGCGCGCAGCAGCGGTCATCGTCGCGCGGGGGGATTCCGGCGCGACGTCCCTGCCCAAGCTGATCGCCGCGGACCCGTACGCGACGTTCGCGCGTGTGGCCGGTGTCCTCCACCCTCCGGAGGCGGCGGCGGCAGGCGTTCATCCGACGGCCGTCGTCGATCCGTCGGCCAGCATCGCGGCGACGGCGGCGGTCGGGCCCTGCGCGGTGATCGGCGCCCGCGCGTCCATCGGCGAGCGTGCATCCATCGGTGCGAGCTGCACGATCGGCGAGGGCGTCACGATCGGCGACGAAGCGGTGCTCGACGCCCGGGTCAGCGTCTATGCCCGCTGCGTCATCGGGCCGCGAACGCTGATCCACAGCGGCGCGGTGGTCGGCGCCGACGGCTTCGGGCTCGCCCACGCCGACGGCGCATGGCTGAAGATTCCGCAGATCGGGCGCGTCGTCGTCGGCGCCGACGTCGAGATTGGCGCGAACACGACGATCGACCGTGGGGCCATCAACGACACCCGGATCGAGGACGGCGTCAAGCTCGACAACCAGATCCAGATCGGTCATAACTGCATCATCGGCGCGCGTACGGCCATTGCCGGCTGCGTCGGTATCGCGGGCTCGACCCGGATTGGGCACGACTGCCGGATCGGAGGCGCGGCGATGATCTCGGGGCACCTCGACATCGCCGACGGCGCGGTAATATCGGCGGCGACGCTGATCCATGAGTCGATCAGCGCGCCGGGCGTGTACACGGGTGCTTTTCCCGCGCTTCCGCACCGCGAGTGGAGGCAGGTTGCGTCGCAGTTGCGGCGTTTGCGCGAGCTGGCCGACCGGGTCAAGACGCTGGAGCGCATTCTGGCGCGCGCGAAATCCGACGGCAGCGCGGTCTAGGGGAGGGTCGCTTGGCGGAGCTCGACATCGGCATGATCCAGCGATTGCTGCCGCATCGATACCCGATGCTGCTGGTCGATCGTGTGCTGGACTGGGAGGCGGGGCGCTTCATTCGCGGCGTGAAGAACGTCACCGCCAACGAGCCGTTCTTCCAGGGGCACTTTCCCGAATACAAGGTGATGCCAGGGGTACTCGTCATCGAGGCGATGGCGCAGGTCGCGGGCCTGCTCACGATGCTCTCGGAGTTCGCGCGCCGCGACGGCAGCCAGTTGGTGCTTTTTGCCGGCATCGACGAGGCACGTTTCAAGCGACAGGTCGTGCCCGGGGACACGCTGATGCTCGAAGCCAACCTCGAGCGGGCGGTGCGCGGCGTCGGCCGCTTCCGGACGCGGGCGACGGTCGGCGACCAGCTCGTCTGCGAGGCAGTCCTGCTGGCGGCGATCCGTGACGTGCCGCCGGTGCCGCCCCTGCCTGTCTAGCGACGTGCCGGCGATCCATTCCACCGCCCTCGTCGATCCCGGCGCGGAGCTCGCCGACGACGTCGAGATCGGGCCGTACTCGATCGTCGGTGGCGGCGTGCGCATCGGTCCCGGGACGCGCGTCGGACCCCACGTCGTCATCGCCGGCCGCACGTCGATCGGCGCTCGCAACCGGATCTTCCAGTTCGCGTCGGTCGGGGACATTCCGCAGGATAGAAAATACGGCGGTCAGCCGACGACGACGACGATAGGGGATGACAACGTCATACGCGAGTACGTCTCGATCCATGCGGGAACGGCGCAGGACCGGGGCACGACGACCATCGGCGATGGCAACTGGATGCTCGCGTACACGCACGTCGCGCATGATTGCGTCGTGGGCAACCAGACGACATTCTCGAACAACGCGCAGATCGCCGGTCACGTCCGCATTGGCGATTTCGCGGTGCTGGGCGCATTCTGCGGAGTTCACCAGTTCTGCCGCGTGGGCTCGCACACCATGCTCGCGGCCGGAACGATCGTGCTCCAGGACATCCCGCCGTTCGTGACGGCGGCGGGCTACCCGGCGAAGCCGGCAGGGACCAACAGCGAGGGGCTGCGCCGGCGCGGCTACTCACCGGCCGAGATCGCGATCGTGCGTCGCGCCTACCGGACGCTCTACCGGGCCGGCCTGTCGCTCGAAGGGGCTCGAGCCGAGCTGGCGAAGGCCGCCGCCGCTGCGCCGCTGCTCGCGCCACTGGTCGACTTCCTCGCCGAAACGGGCCGCGGCATCGTGCGCTGAGCGCGCTCGACTGGGCCCCGACGCCGGGCGTTGCGGCAGCGTCCGTCGAATGGAAAATCCGGGACGGACCACGGTTTCGAGTCGGCACAGCTCGAGTCGGCACAGCTCGCTGCCGAAGCCACCGACGTCGCTGCGTTGTCACGAGACGCGGACGCCGATTCCGCTGCGATGCATCCGGCGCAATCCTGGCCGAAGGGCCGTGCGCTAAGATCACGGCTTTTCCCGGGGGTGGAATGCGCGACGCATCGGGGGAGGCGGCGCCAATCGTGATTGGCATCGTCGCCGGCGAAGCGTCAGGCGACGCGCTCGCGGCCACGCTGATCCGCGCGGTGCGGCTGCGCCGCGACGACATCCGCTTCGCGGGGATCGCCGGTCCGAGGATGGAGGCCGAAGGTTGTGAGGTGTGGGGGCCGATGGAGCGCCTCGCCGTTCGCGGCTTTGTCGAGGTCCTCGCCCATCTTCCGTGGCTGATCGCGCTTCGGCGCGGGATTGCGCGACGCATCATCGCATCGCGTATCCCCCTTTTTGTCGGCGTGGACGCGCCCGATTTCAACCTCGGACTCGAGCGGCGCCTCAAGCGCCAGGGCATCCGCACCGTGCACTTCGTGAGTCCGTCGGTCTGGGCATGGCGCAAGGACCGTCTCAAGACGATCGGCGCTGGCGTCGACCGGATGCTCGCGCTCTTTCCTTTCGAGCCCAGGCTATACGAGGATGCAGGTATCCCGGTGACCTACGTCGGGCACCCGATGGCGGCCGCCGCCGCCGGGCCCGGGACGCGCCGCTCGACGCGCGAGGTCCTGAAGCAGAAGCCGGCGACGCCGCTGTTCGCGCTGCTTCCGGGAAGCCGCCTCTCGGAGGTCGAGATGCACGCCGGCCTGGTGCTCGACGCGGCGGCGCGGATTGTCGAGGCGCGGCCCGATGCACAGTTCGTCGTTCCACTCGTGTCGCGCACGACCCGCGATGCGTTCGTCGAGGCGCAGCACCGTGGAGGGCACGACGCGCTCCCGATCACGCTGCTCTATGGCCATGCGGCAGACGCACTCCGGGCGGCCGATGTCGCGCTGGTCGCGTCGGGAACCGCGACGCTCGAAGCTGCGCTCGCGCGCTGCCCACATGTGATCTACTACCGCGTGTCGTCGCTCACCGCCTGGATCGTGCGCCGCAAGCTGCTGCTGCCCTGGGTCGGGCTGCCGAACGTCCTCGCTGGCCGGTTCGTGGTGCCGGAATTCCTGCAGGAGGACGCGACACCGGGCAATCTCGCACAGGCCGCGCTGAACCTGTTCGACGATACAGCGACGCGGCGACGGCTCGAGGCCCTGTTCGGGAATTTCGGACAGCGGCTCGCCGCCGATACCGGTGCATTGGCTGCGGACGCGGTGCTTGCCGAGCTGGGTGCGGCCCCGGGACGGCGCAGGGTGCCGGGTGGACCGAAGGTCGCGCTGCGCATCCCGCCGTGACCCCGAGGGCATACGGGCGCAGGACCGCACCGGCCGGCGACGCCGGGGCGCTGGTGGCCGGCATCGACGAGGCGGGGCGGGGACCTCTCGCCGGGCCGGTTGTCGCCGCCGCGGTGATTCTCGACCCTGCACGCCCGGTCGATGGCTTGCGCGATTCCAAGCTGCTGACGCCTGGGCGGCGCGAGGGCCTCGCCGTCGAGATCCGTGCTCGGTCGATCGCCTGGGCGGTCGCGGCATGCGGCGTGGCGGAGATCGACGAGCTCAACATTCTGCAGGCGACGCTGCTCGCGATGCGGCGCGCGGTCGCGGCACTGCAGGTTCGACCCGCCCAGGCACTGGTCGACGGCAACCGTGCTCCGGAGCTCGCGTGCCCGACGCGCGCGATCGTCCGGGGCGATCGCGATATCGCGGTCATCGCCGCAGCGTCCATCCTCGCGAAGACTGCGCGCGACGCGATGCTGATGGAGCTCGACCGCGAGTACCCTGTGTACGGGTTCGCACGCCACAAGGGCTACGGAACTCGCGAACACCTCGCGGCACTCGGGTTGCACGGCCCCTGTCCGGCGCACCGGCGCAGCTTCGCACCGGTGGCGCAGGCATCTTTCGGATTCTGAGAAAACGCGCGGGCGCGCGGGCACTCCTCGCGAAGGCCGCGGTCGAAGCTGCGAGGCGCTCGATTCGATTGACGGCGGGCGGACCCGCCACTACGATTCAGACTCTTCGCGCCGGCCGTCCGGCCGGCAGCATTCCCCGGAGTGATCGATGATTCATTGCGTTTTGCACGACCCCAACGATTCGGTCGCCGTCGTTGTCGTAGAAGGCATGAAGGCGGGCACCAGGATGACCGGCCTCGTCCTCGACCAGGACCGGACCATCGAGCTCGACTGCCTGGAGGACATTCCGATCGGGCACAAGGTCGCCTTGAAGGACATGGCCGTCGGCGACACGGTGATCAAGTATGGCGTGGACATCGGCAAGGTCGTGCAGCCGATCCGGAAGGGAACGCACGCGCACGTGCACAACATCAAGACCAAGCGGTGGTAACGATGAAAACGACTTTCCAGGGTTACCGGCGCGAGAACGGCCGCGTCGGCGTACGCAATCACGTGATCGTCCTGCCCGTCGACGATCTGTCGAACGCCGCTGCGGAAGCGGTTGCCAACAACATCAAGGGCGCGCTTGCTATCCCGCATCCCTACGGACGCCTGCAGTTTGGCGCGGACCTCGATCTGCATTTCCGCACGCTGATCGGCGCCGGGAGCAATCCCAACGTCGCTGCGGTCATCGTCATCGGAATCGAGGAGCAGTGGACGAAGAAGGTCGTCGACGGGATCGCCGCGACCGGCAAGCCGGTGCAGGGCTTCGGCATCGAGCTGCATGGCGACCACGACACGATCATGCGGGCGTCGAAGGCAGCGCGCGAGTACGTCCAATGGGCGAGCGAGCTCGTCCGCGTCGAATGCCCGCTGTCCGACCTTTGGGTGTCGACCAAATGCGGCGAGTCCGACACGACCTCTGGCTGCGGCGGCAATCCGACGGTCGGGGATGCGTTCGACAAACTCTACGCCGCGGGCTGCACTCTGGTCTTCGGCGAGACGACCGAGCTGACAGGCGGAGAGCAGCTCGTCGCGGCGCGCTGTCGCGACGACCGGGTCCGCGCCGACTTCATGCGGGTGTTCGATCGCTACCAGGGCGTCATCGAGCGCCACAAGACGAGCGACCTTTCCGACTCGCAGCCGACGAAGGGCAACATCGCCGGCGGCCTGACGACGATCGAGGAGAAAGCGCTGGGCAACATCCAGAAGATCGGCAGGGCCTGCATCGTCGACGGCGTGCTCGACAAGGCTGAAGCGCCGACCCATGCGGGCCTGTGGTTCATGGACAGCTCATCGGCGGCGGCAGAGATGGTCACCCTCTGCGCGGCGTCGGGCTTCGCCGTGCATTTTTTCCCGACCGGACAGGGCAATGTGATCGGCAATCCGATCCTGCCGGTCATCAAGGTCTGCGCCAATCCGCGCACCGTGCGCACGATGAGCGAGCACGTCGACGTCGATACCTCCGGGCTGCTGCAGCGGGAGATCACGATGGACCAGGCAGGCGACATGCTGCTCGAGATGATGTTCCGGACGGCAAACGGGCGCCTGACGGCCGCCGAGGCGCTGGGCCACCGCGAGTTCGTCCTGACACGACTCTACGAGAGCGCCTGACCGGCGCAGCCGGATGTTCACGATCATGCAGAAGGAGAGGACCATGCAACGTTCGACCAAAGGCGCGCTCGCCTTCGTCTGTGCCCTGGCGCTTTCTGTGGCGGCACTTCCCGTACGCGCGGAAATGAGCGAAATCCACGTCGCCGAGCAGTACGGAATCAGCTACCTGCCGCTGATGATCATGCAGGACCGGAAGCTGATCGAGAAGTACGCAAAGGCCGAAGGAATAGACGTCAAGGTCGCGTGGTCCAAGTTTGCCGGCGGCAACGTGATGACCGACGCGCTGCTATCGGGAGGACTTCAGTTCGCGTCCGGTGGGGTCGGCCCGCTGATCACGCTCTGGGCCAAGACGCACGGCAACCTCGATGTGAGGGCCGTGGCCGCGATCAACTCGATGCCGCTGTACCTCGTCAGCAGCGATCCTGCCGTCAAGACGGTCAAGGACCTGACCGACAGGGATCGGATCGCGATGCCGGCAGCCAAGATCTCGATCCAGGCGGTGACCCTCCAGATGGCGGCCGAGAAGGCGTTCGGCCCGGGCCAGGAGCACAGATTCGATCACCTGACGGTCTCGCTATCGCATCCCGACGCGATGACTGCGCTCTTGTCCGGCAAGTCCGAGATCAACGGTCACTTCGGGTCGCCCCCGTTCCAATACCAGGAGCTCGAGCATCCTGGCGTCCACCTGGTGCTGGATTCCTACGACGTCCTGGGCGGGCCGGTGACGTTCAACACGGTCTGGACGATGGCGGGGTTCCGCAGGGAAAACCCGAAAATCTACCGCGCGTTCGTCGAGGCGCTGGACGAGTCCATGAAGATCATCAATGGCGACAAGAAGGCCGCCGCCGAGGCCTACCTGCGGCTTGCGAAGAGCAAGCTTCCTCTCGACAGCGTGGTCCACATGCTGAACGACCCCAAGATCGTCTTCACGACGACGCCGCAGGGCGTGATCAAGTACGCCGATTTCATGTACAAGGT
>DASYXO010000116.1:0-6821 GCA_035934825.1 Casimicrobiaceae bacterium | reverse complement strand
GCTGGGCGAGCGTGCCGAGGACGTGTTCCTGATCAGCGGTGCGAAACTCCACGACGAGCAGGCATTGCTGCGACTCGAGACGGCGCTCTACGAGCAGTTGCGCGTCTGAGTTTCCCCGTCCGCGCGGCGATGCGGCCGCGGCGATGGCTTACCCGTCCGGGACGTCAGCGCCCGGAAACAGCACGTCCGTGAACCCGAAGTGTGAGAAGTCCCGCACACGCATCGGATAGAGGACGCCATCGAGGTGGTCGCATTCATGCTGGACGACACGCGCGTGGAATCCCTCGACCTCGCGGTCGATCACGCGGCCCTTGGGGTCGAGCCCACGATAATGGATGCGCGCGTGGCGCGGGACGACACCGCGCAGCCCCGGGACCGAAAGGCAGCCCTCCCAACCGTCTTCCATCGCATCGGAGAGCGGCGTGATCATCGGGTTGATGATCTCGGTATATGGCACGGGCTCCACGTCAGGATAGCGCGGATTGCGCTCGACGCCGAAGATGACCACGCGCAGGTCCACGCCGATCTGCGGCGCCGCGAGTCCGGCGCCGTTCTGCGCACGCATGGTATCTAGCATGTCGGCGAGCAATGCCACGACCTCCGGCGAGTCGAAACGCTCGACCTCGCGCGAGCGCGCGAGAAGTCGCGGGTCGCCCATGCGCAATACGTCGCGGATCATCGACCCTCTCCCAGCTCGGCACCCGCGACCGGATCCGCCGCCGCGTCGCGTCCCGTTCCGGACGGATGCGTGGGGATACGCACGATCACGTGCTCGAGCAGACCGCGAACCTGGTCCATCGCGGTCTCGAGTACCTGCGCTATGCCTTCGAGCGAGATCTGGTTGGTGCTGTCGCCCCGGCCGGCCGCGTGATTGACGACGACACAGACCGAGGCGTAGTCGAGGCCCAGCTCGCGCGCGAGGACCGCCTCGGGCATCCCGGTCATCCCGACCAGGGTCGCGCCGTCGCGGTCCATCCGGTCGATCTCGGCGGCAGTCTCGAGCCGCGGCCCCGACACGGCTCCGTAGACGCCGCCGTCGATCAGCCGAATGCCCGAATCGGCTGCCGCGCCAAGGCACATCGCGCGCAGCTCGTCCGAATACGGGCGGGTGAAATCGGCGTGCACGACCTGCGCGCCGTTGCCGTCGAAGTAGGTCTGCGTTCGCCCCCAGGTGT
This sequence comes from Casimicrobiaceae bacterium, assembly GCA_035934825.1. Taxonomy (GTDB): domain Bacteria; phylum Pseudomonadota; class Gammaproteobacteria; order Burkholderiales; family Casimicrobiaceae; genus VBCG01. The sequence goes on along the minus strand of DASYXO010000116.1, from coordinate 5,646 downwards.
AGTCGATCAACTGGTGGGGGAGGACCAGGTCGCCGGGCAAAGCGTCGCGGATCGCCCCGACCGACGCGACGGCGAGGATCGCGCTCGCCCCCTGCTGCCTGAGTGCCCAGAGGTTTGCCCGGTAGTTGACGCGATGCGGAGGAATCGTGTGGCCGTGGCCGTGGCGCGCGAGGAAGATCCCGCGCCTGCCGGCGAGCTCGCCGACGATCAGCGCCGCAGACGGTTCTCCGTAGGGTGTGCGGATCACCTCTCGGTGCGCGACGGCCAATGTCGATAGCCGGGTCAGGCCGGTACCGCCTATGATGGCGAGCATGGATCTTGCTTGAGCGATGCATCCGGTTGACGGAAACGCATAGGACGGCTCGACGCCCCCGGTCCGCGGGGCGATCGCGGCTCCGGACGCCGCCCACGACAGGCTGGCAAGCCGCGGCGTCTCATGACATCATCATAGGCGCTGCGGCTGCGGCGCTGCGGTGCGAAATGCCATTTTAGCCCGGAAAGGACGCGATGTACCTCGACCGACTCTTCAAGCTGATGGCCGACAAGCAGGCGTCGGACCTCTACATCTCGTGCGGAGCGCCGATCAACCTCCAGGTCCACGGGGTCGTCATGCCGGTGTCGACGCAGAAGATGGACGTCGAAACCGTGCGCAGAATCGCCTACGACCTGATGACCAAGGAGCAGGCGCGCGAGTTCGAAAACGAGCGCGAGATGAACCTCTCGCATCTGGACAAGGCCGTCGGCAACTTCCGGATCAACATCTTCCGCCAGCGCGGCTCGATCTCGCTGGTGATCCGCTATGTCCGCAGCAACGTGCCACCGTTCGAGGCGCTGAAGTTGCCCCCGGTCCTCCTCGACCTGGTGATGGCCAAGCGCGGACTGGTGCTCGTGGCCGGCGCGACCGGCTCGGGCAAATCGACCACGCTCGCGGCGATGATCGATCACCGCAACAGCAACCGCACCGGTCACATCCTGACGATCGAGGATCCGATCGAGTACCTGTTCGACCATCGGCAGAGCCTCGTCAATCAGCGCGAGATCGGCGTCGACACCCACAACTACCAGATGGCACTGCAGAACGCGCTGCGGGAGGCGCCCGACCTGATCATGATCGGGGAAATCCGCGACAAGGAGACGATGCAGTCGGCGCTGTTGCACACGCTGACCGGGCACCTCTGCCTGTCGACGATTCATGCCAACAACAGCTATCACGCGCTGTCGCGGATCATCAACATGTTCCCCTACGACGCGCGCTCCGCCGTGCTTTCCGACCTGTCGATCGGCCTGCGCGCGATCGTCTCGCAGCGACTGGTGCGCAATGCCGAGGGCACGCAGCAGCCCGCAGTCGAGATCCTGCTCAACACCTCGCTGATCGCCGACCTGATCAAGAGCGGCGAGTTCACGCAGATTAAGGAAGCGATGGAGCAATCGCTCTACCCTGGATCGCAGACGTTCGAGCAGGCGCTGTGCAAGCTGTTCCTCGACCAGCGCATCAGCTACGACGAGGCGATGGTCGCCTCCGACTCGCCGACCAACCTGGCCTGGCTGATCAACCAGAACACGCGCGTGGCCAACGTCGATACCGGCGAGCAGACGTCTGCGACCGCCGCCGACGCAGGGCGCTTCGGTACCGACTTCGCCGGCATGACGATCAGCCCGGAGTTGCTCGAGCGCTCGAACTAGGTGCGTCGCTCGCGCCCGTCCGTGCGGCGTGCGCGCGGCGCGATGCCGCGCCATCCTGCATTCGCCGCGCGACCGGCGGCATTTGCTACCATCCACGCATGGATATCGCCGCGACGCCTGCACTCGCGCTGGCCTGCGAGCTGATCGCGCGACGCTCGACCACGCCCGACGACGCGGGCTGCCAGGCGCTGATTGCCGAGCGCCTCGCCTCGCTCGGATTCCGCTGCGAGACCTCGGTCGACAACGGCGTGACCAATCTGTGGGCGCGCCTCGGTGACGCGAGGCCCCTGGTATGTCTGGCCGGGCATACCGATGTGGTTCCCACCGGCCCGCTGACGGGCTGGTCCAGCGACCCGTTCACTCCGGTGCTGCGCGACGGCTACCTCTACGGCCGTGGCGCCGCCGACATGAAAGGCTCGCTTGCGGCGTTCGTGGTCGCGGTCGAGGGATTCCTCGCTGAATGCCCGCGGCCGGTGGGCTCGATCGCGTTGCTGATCACCTCAGACGAGGAAGGACCTTCGGTCTACGGAACGGTCCGCGTCGTCGAGCGTCTGGCGAAGGCCGGCATCGCGATCGACTGCTGCATCGTCGGCGAACCATCGTCGGAGGCACGCCTCGGCGACACGATCAAGAACGGCCGCCGCGGCACGCTCTCCGGCACGCTGACCGTCAAAGGCGTCCAGGGCCATGTCGCCTATCCGCAACTCGCCCGCAATCCCATCCACGCCGCCGCACCCGCGCTCGCGGAGCTTGCCGCGATGCGGTGGGACGAGGGCAACGAGCATTTCCCGCCGACCTCGTTCCAGGTCTCCAACATCCACGCCGGCACCGGAGCCGGCAACGTGATTCCCGGGACGCTGGACGCGATGTTCAATTTCCGATATTCGACGGCGAGCACGCGTGACTCCCTGGCGGCCCGCCTGGCCTCGGTGCTCGAGCGCCACGGCCTCGACTACGACATTGCATGGACCGGGCACGGCGAGCCTTTCCTGACACCGCGCGGCAGGCTCGTCGATCTCGCCCGTGAAGCCATTCGCGAGGTCGCCGGCATCGAGCCTGGCCTGTCGTGCGCCGGCGGAACCTCCGACGGGCGCTTCATCGCGCGAATCTGCCCCGAGATCGTCGAGATCGGCCCCGTCAACGCGACGATCCACAAGCTGAACGAGCGCGTGCTGGCGGCCGACCTCGAGTCGCTGGCGGCGATCTACCATTCCCTGCTCCGCCGCCTGCTCCCGCCGGCCGCATGAACGCGCTGCCCGAGCTCGAAACGCTGCGCGACTGGCTGCGATTCGCCGTGTCGCGCTTTACGCAGACCGGGCTCGCGTTCGGGCATGGCTTCGCCAACGCATGGGATGAAGCGGCGTACCTGCTGCTGAACACGCTGCATCTGCCGATCGACGTGCTCGAGCCGTTTCTCGACGCGAGGCTCACGGCGGCAGAGCGCGCCGAACTCGCCGCGTTGCTGACTCGCCGCATCGACGAGCGCGTGCCCGCCGCCTACCTGACGCACGAGGCGTGGCTGGGCGAGTTCCGCTTCTACGTCGACGAGCGCGGGATCATCCCGCGCTCGTTCATCGCCGAGCTGCTGCCCGACGGCCTTGCTCCGTACGTTCGGGCACCGCAAGCGGTCGATTCGGTCCTCGACTTGTGCACGGGCTCGGGCTGCCTCGCGGTCCTGCTCGCCCACGCGTATTCAGCGGCCGACATCGACGCCGCCGACATTTCGTCGGACGCGCTGGCGGTCGCACAACGCAACGTCAGTGAATACGGACTCGCCGACAGGATCAACCTGATCCGCTCGGACCTGTTCGACAACCTGCCCGCCAAGTCCTACGACCTGATCGTCAGCAATCCACCCTACGTCACGGCGATCGCGATGGAGGCACTACCTCGCGAGTACCGCCACGAGCCGGCGCTGGCGCTCGCCGGGGGCGACGACGGGCTCGACGCGGTGCGGACCATTCTCGCCACGGCGCCGCGATTTCTCAACCCTGGCGGGCTGCTCGTCGTCGAGATCGGCCACAACCGCAGCGCCGCCGAAACGTCGTTTCCGCGGATGCCCTTCGTCTGGCTCGAGACCGCGTCGTCGAGCGACAGCGTGTTCGTGCTGACGCGCGAGGAACTTGTCCGGGGACGCTGACCGGATGCATGTGCTCGACGGCCGCGGCCGGGGATGCGCGATCCGTCAGCGGCCGGATGTCCCGGCGAGCAACTCGCTCGTCGGTATCGCATAGACCCAGCCATAGTTGGTCCCGATGTACATCGTGTGGTTGACGATGACCCCGTTCTGCGGGCCGAAGCCCCCGTTGCCCGATTTGTACGCGTTGACCACTGCGCCGGTCTTGCGGTCGAGCGCGAATATCGTGCCATTGGCGACGGGGAAGAACACATGGGCGCCCTCGACGCTCGGCGCCGCCTTCATCCTCGACAGCTTGCGGCTCCACCGCAGCTTGCCGCTCCTGAGGTCGAGCGCATAGGCGCTGTTGGTCACCGGACTGCCCGTGTACACGATGCCATCGCTGATCATCGGCACCGCGTCCTTGTTCCGGGGCGGCACCTTGCCTTCACCCAGCCTCGTCCGCCAGACGATCCGGCCGGTCGCGGCGTCCACCCCGATCTCCTCGCTGCCGGCGATCCCCGGCTTCTGCGTCGTCGCCTCGATCTGCGTGACGACGATCCCGTCCGAGGACGCGGGCGCGCAGTCACCCATGCTGCTCGAGTAGACATTCCCCGGTTCGGCCTTCCACGCGAGCACTCCCGTGTCCGCATCGATCGCATATATCGCATCCGGATGCGTTCCAGCGACGACGACGAGGTTGCCGGCCAACGTCGCCGACGACATGCTGACGAAGGACTTGATCTCGGTCTTCCAGAGGAGGCTCCCGGCCGCGGCATCCAGTGCGTAGACGTGGCCGTCGCCGTTGCCGAAGATGACCTTGCCGTCGTGGTAAACAGGCGTCGGCATGTCCTGGCCCTGCGTCCGGAAGGTCCAGACAACCTCGCCCGTCTTCGCCTGCAGCGCGTAGATGCCGTTGATGCCGGTACCACGCACGACCGAGGCGCCGGGCGTGCCGAATTTGACGGCTTCCGAATACGAGAAATCGGCGTTGCCGCCTCCCACGTAGACCAGCGCTCCCTTGGCCGTTTGCGCCACGACCGGCGTGGTCATGATCTGGTTCAGGGCGTCGAATTGCCATGCAAGCTTGCCGTCGCTCGCTTCCAGCGCATAGACGCGACCGTTGTCGTCGGGGACGTAGATCATGCCGGCGACGACCGACACCCCGACGGGTATGCCGACCAGGTCGCGTACGGCGGTGATGTCGACGTATCTGTTCTTGACGTCGCCAGGGGTCGCTGCGAGAGGAACCGCCCCGGGCACGCCGAACTTCCAGGCCACCGGCTTCGCTGTCGCGCCCGGCTCATCGTAGGTCGCGTCATGCGCGGGATTCATCCCGTACATCGGCCACGCCTGCGGATAACCCTCGTGTCCTGCACCGGCCCGGCGCTCCGGTTCGATGCCGCCGCTGGCCGCGCGGGAAGCGCCTGCAGCGAGCGCCACGGCACACAGCAGTGCCGTGGCAATGCGTGGATGACTCATGACATTCCTCCTCGACGAATCCCGGATTCTGGATGAAAGCGCGATGTCGCCAGCCCCCCGGGGACGCCGAGCCGATGAGTGGGTCCGGGTGCGCTATCCCGAAAGCCCGAAGAACTGCTGGATCCTGCGCACCAGGTCCTTGGTGCGCCCCGCACCGTGCCGCGCACGCGCTTCGGCGTCGAGCGCCTGGAGCGTCGCGTCGTTGGCGGCCTGGCGCTCCGCGAGGACCTTGGCGAGCAATTCGGCGAGCGCTGGCCGCGCCCGGATGATGCCGTCGAAGCCGCGCTTGTCGAGGCGGTAGCACAGCGCCTCGCCGACGGCGACGACCGTCGCGAAGCGTGGCTGCCCCAGCAGCAGTCCCATCT